>JBAZID010000009.1 GCA_041651995.1 Sulfuricella sp.
CTGTTTTCGGCACCCTTGATGTGGATGTCGCCTTGGTCAGCCTTGAGTTGCGAGGCGGTGATGTCTATTACGCCTTGGGCGTCGAGGGTGATGCCTTGTGCGCTCTGGAGGGTGCTGCCGTTCAGGGTGCGGCTTTGTCCGACTGCGTCGAGGCCGTGTTGCGTACCGCTGGGCAGGCCGGTGGCGAAGGCCCAGGTGCGGTTGCTTTCTTTCCGGGTGCGCTCGCTGCTGCTCAGGTCTTCGCTGGCGGTGAGGATGATGTGTTGGCCGGTGAGGTCGATCTTGCCATTGCCGGCGCGAATTTCGCTGCCTTCGATCAGGATCAGGCCTTTGTTCATGTCCTGGGTGTTGTTGAGGTTGGCGGCGAGTACGATGTTTCCTGTCTCGCTGCCGAGGCGGCTGCCGCTGTGGGTGATCTGGTCGAGGGTGTCGCTTGCTTCGTTGCTTTGCTTTTTGTAGCCGCGGGTGCTGAGGCCGGATGTTTTTTCGTCCCTGAGGTGGCTTTCGGTACGGGTATTTTCGGCGGCGGTGAGATGGATGTCGTTGCCGGCCAGGAGGGCGATGGTGTTTAGTGCCTTGATCTGGCCGCCTTCAATGTGAATGTCGTTCCCGGCATCGAGAACGGCGGTCTTGCCTGTGAAGGTGCTGGTCAGGGCGGTGGTTTCATTCAGGGTGTCGCGGGTGGCGACGGTCTTTTTGCTGCCCCAGTTGCCGCGGCTTTGGCTGTAGCTGGCTTCGTCGCGCTGGTCGTTGGCTTCGCCTGCGCTGAGGGTGATGTTGCGCCCGGCAGTGGCGAGCAGTTCGCCCTGCTCGCTGGTGACGCTGGCGGCTTTGGCGTTGAGGTCGTTGCCGGCCGAGAGGCGCAGGTCGCCCTGGGTCTGGATGGTGGTGCCGATGTCGCTGCGGCTGTTTTCTTTGCGATAGTTGCGGCTGTCCCAAGCTAAGTCGTGCTGTTGGGCTTCGCTGACGGTGCCGAGCTTGAGGTTGTTGCCGGCGGCCAGGGTGGTGCTGCCTGCCCCCTCTTCCGCGAGGGGTGAGGGGGAAGCGGCGGCGTTGAGGATGGCGGCGGCGTCGAGATTGAGGTCGCGTCCGGCGGTTGCCATGAGGGTGCCGCCGCTGCCGGTGACGTACAGGCCGGCAACGCGGTCGATATGGGTGCGGCTGCCCTGGGCGTTGGTCTGGGTGCGGGTGGTGGAGAGGACGTTGAGGTCGCGTCCGGCGCTGGCGCTGAGGGTGTGCATGGCCTCTATTGTGCCACCGATGTTGTCGAGGTCGGTGCGGGCCTGGATGCCGAGGTCGTTGCCGCTGATGCGCCCGCCGAGGTTCCTGACATTCTCGGCGCTGAGGCTGACCACGCTACGGCCAGCGATGGTGCCGCTGTTGCTGAGATCGCCGCTGAGATTGAGGCTGACGCTGCTGGCGGCGAGCAGGGCGCCGGAGGTTTGCAGGTCGCCGTCCCGGACGCGCATGTAGAGTTGCGGCACCAGGGCCTGGGTGGTCTGGCCGTTGGGCAGGGTGACGGTTTTTTCCACCAGCCAGACGATGTCGCTGGTGAGTTGCGCCATTTGCCCGGCACTTAATGCGACGCCGGGGCGCAGTTGGTGCGCCTGGGCGTAGGTGACGGCGTTGCCCAGCAGCGCCTGGTATTGGGCTTCGTCGTTGGCGTAGCCGTCGAGGAATCTTCTGCCCGTCAGTTGCGCGACTTGTTCGCGGACCAGCTTTTGTTCGTAGAAGCCGTCGCCAAGGCGTTTATGGGTGATCGCCGGGTCGATTTCCAGGGCGTTGAGCAGGTAGTCCGAACTCAGCCAGGTGCGGTAGCTGGCGAAGCGCGGGTCGGTTTCGATCAGGTAGCCGGCGTTGGGGTTTGGGGCGCTGTTGAACAGGCTGCTCAAGGGCGTGGGGTTGGCGCCTCCAGCGCTCTGGTTGACGCTGGCGATGGCGAGGGTGCCGATGGCGGTGCCGCTGCCGTTGGGCGCGGTATTTTGCTGATAGACGGTGGGGGTCAGCGAGATGCCTGCCACGCTGGGCGCGGGGTTGTAGCCAGTGATCTGGATTTCGGTCCAATCGTTACAGCATCCTCCGGGTTGGTGGTCGATGTAATGGTAGGCCGTGCCCGCCTCGGTGCTTACACGCTCGCCTGCCACTTCGCTATTGGTGAGGCTGCCGAGGTTGCCGGTGAGGGCGCCGCCGGCGATGATGCGGCTTTTGTCGTTGAGGAGGCTATTGGCGCTCAGGTTCATCGCGCCGCCGGACAGAATTTGCGCCGGGTCGGAGCTTTGCACCTGGGTTTCGGTGATGGTGCGGGTGTAGTCGTATTGATAGGAGCGGTTGTAGGCAATCCCCCCGATGACCCATTGGTAAAAACTGTCGCGCACATGGTGCTGGTACACGCTACTGGCCGGATAGCGGGTGCCAGCGCCTTCGCCCTGGAATTCGTTGAAGCTTTGCGAGGAAACCGGTACCACTTGCGTGCTGAAGTGTTCGTTGGTGTTGTTGATCTGGTAAGCGGAGAGAGTCAGGCTGCCCAGGGCCTCTATGGTGGCGCTGGCGTTGTTGAGAGTGGCCGCCTGGCCGGTGGCTTGTTTGTTGGCGTCGAGATTGCCGCCGATGGCCATGTCGCCGGCGCTGAAGATCAGGGCGTGTTCGCGGTTGGTGATGGTTTGCGCGCCGATGTCGAGGCGGTTGCGCGCGGCGATTACCGGGGCTGCGCCGTTTTCGGCGTCGTTGGCGAGGGTGGTGGCACCAATCGAAAGGTGGTCGCCGTAGATGCGCCCGGTGCCGAGGTTGCTGACGGCATTGGCCGTAATCGCCGTCTCCTGGCCGTCGATCAGGCCGCGATTGATCAAGGTGCCGTCCGCGCTGACATGGGTTGTAGTGGCGCTAATTTGGCCTGAAGCGGTATTGTCGATATTGGCTGCGGATATGGCCAGCCCGTTACCGGCCTGCATGGCGGCCAGGTTGGTCACATTGCCGGCCGTTTCCAGGCTGGCGTTGCCGTTGGCCAGGAGGTTCCCGGTATGGACATAGTCGCCGCTCAGCCTGACCGCCAGATCACCCTGCGACAGCACATCGCCATCGCCGCTGAGCGTGGCGCTATCGACATTCAGGCTTGTGCCGGCGATCAAGGTGCCGCCGGTATTGGTGATTGCCAGGGTTTTGCTGGCGAGATCGCGATCCAGTATGGCGAGTGTCTGCCCCGAGGAAATCAGACCCAGGGTGTTTTCAAGGGCGCCGGACCCCGTCAGCGCCAGCGATGCGGCGGCGCGTATGGCGCCGGACTGGTTGTTGATCTGGCCGGCGGCAATGTCAACCAATTGGGCCTCGATGCCTTGATCGGCGCCTTGCGTGTTGGCATTTTCGACGCTGGCCGCACGAATATCGAGTGCGCCGCCGGAGCGGATCAGACTGCCGGTATTGTCGACGCGCCCTGTGCCCACGTCGATGCTGATGTTTCCCTGCGCCTGGATATCGCCGCCTTTATTGTCGATCATGCCTTGCGCTACGATCCGGGCAGCGCCTTGAGCATATACGATGCCGCTATTGACGATGCCGCCATTGGCGTCGAGATGGGCGTCTCCCGCACTGGCGATTCGCCCGCCATTCTCAAGAAGACCGTCGCTGGTAACAATCACGTCGCCAGCAGCGGCGGCGATCAGCCCGGAATTTCGAACCCCTACCCCGCTTTCTGAACCGGTCAAAAAGATCTTTCCTGCATACATTCCGCCAAGATTCGCCACATCAATCGCATAGGCCGGAGCCGCGCCGCTGGCTGCCACGGGTGTGATTTGCGTGTGACCGGCATTGACCTCGTTGGCGCCGGCACTAAGCTTTAGGGTGTTGGCCCAAATTCCCGCATTGACTTGCACGGATCGCGCAATGATATCGGTATAGTCCGCCCGGCTTGTATCCATGCCGGCGCCTTCCACGGTCACTGCGCCCTGCTGGACCCGATAACCCTCCAGATTGCCGCTGTTCACTATTGGGGTACCCGTGGTTAGCGTCACGCGATTGGCATTGAGGAAACCACAGCCGTCACAACTGATTCCCGCGGGGTTGGCGATCACCACTTGCGCACGGTCGCCAGCGACTTCGACATATCCGCGCAGCTGGCTGGGATTGCTGCTGTTCACCTCGTTCAGGATCACGCGTGCTGTTCCGGCTGCCAGCCACGGATTTCCCTGTACCCAGCCGCCCAGCTGGGTTTGCACATTGGTTCGTGCATTGTTCAGAATAACGCCTTGCTGGTTCACGTCGAACTGGCTGTACGCATTCCTCGATACGCCTGCGGCACTCGGGCTCTGGATGTTCACCTGAACGGTGCCGTTAGCCGATGTTACGACGGTCGGCTGCTGATTTGCCGGCGCGCCAGGGTCGGCAACAACCTGCGCCTGGGCGATATCGCTCAAGCTGGCGGCCAGACCAAAGGCAAGCAGCACGGAGCAACACACCGGACGAAGCACGCCCAAAATTGCCGGAGAGGCAAGCTGGCCCGGAACATCGCTCGCCCCCGCAGCCTTGCCTCCGCCGCCCACATTCTCTGCGACGGCCATCAACAGGCCACGAGGCTTGTTGAATATGATGCGGTAGAGGTTTTTGTTCATCGTTTTATCCTTGCAAATGCAGGCTGTTACATCTTTAAATGGCGCATCCGACAGTAGAAACGGCAACCAAGCGGGTCACAAACCAGGCATGTATTGGCCACCACGGCGGTGCAGCAATTTTTTGAGGGAAATTTCGAGCGTGCATGATTCATCGGCCGGATTGCCTCAATATGTCCAGTTGAGATTGAATCCGGCAGTGGCATTTGCGGTCAGGAATCCATCCGGCTTGCTGACCGGCTGGCCAACGAACGCATCCCAGAAAAACCCACGGTATCCCCCTCGCAGCCCGATTACCGCGCCGGTAAGACGCGTGCCGGGCAGAAATTGCGCCGAACGCCCGCCGACCTCGCCATAGTCGATGCCGAGATACAGCTCCTGCCCGACCGTGCCGAGTGGCAGGCCCAATTCATTGCGAATCAGCCAGCCCCGGTCTCCGATCAAGGACGTTTCGCCATCGAAACCCCGCACCGAATAACGCCCGCCGATGGAAAAACGATCCTGTGGAACCAGCGGGGTCTGGTTCCACTGCGCCCGCCACGTACCGGTGTAGCGCAAGCGTTGCGAGGCAAAGACAAACGGCACGTTAAGCTGGGCGTCAGCGGTGATCAGCACCGGTCGCGAGGTTCCCTCGCCAAAGCTTTCTTCCGGAGCGGGTATTGCTCCCATGGCCCCGGTGCCGTGCCGGTATCCCGCACTGGCATCGAGTGTTGCCGTGCCGAGATACTCGCGATGCGTGAGCCCCAGTTCCCAGCCCGCCATGCGGCGGCGTTGAACCTGGACTTCGGCATCGTCGATGAAATTGTTCGAGGATCTGGCCCAACCACGCAGATACACTCCGCTCTTTCGAATCACATCGCGATAAATGACGCGTGACAGGCGCACTTCGCTGTTCTCGCTCGTGCCGCTGTAGCGATAGGTCTGGTTAACGCCAGCAACCGACTGGTAGTATTTGTAGTTGCTGGCAGTTAAGCCAAGCCGCCAGTAGTGGTAGGGAATTTCGTAATGCACCGTGTTGCCGTATGAGCCCTTGTTGGCGGCGGCTCCGCCACCTAGATCGTGGTTTAAGCTGAGGTAGAACAGGTCGTTCAGGGTCCACCAGTTGTCGTAGGCGATCGTGATGCCTCCCTGGTATTTCCCGGTGTACTTGCTGCCGGAATCGTCGACCGAAAGGCTGAGGCGGAATGGCATTGCCTGTTTCCAGGTAATCACCAGGTCGCTTTCGCCGGGCTCCGCGCCAGGGCCCTCAGCCGGGATAATTTGAATATCTGCATCTGCCGTTGGCACATGCTTGAAGTTTTCCAGCCCTTGCTCTATGTCGCGCAGGTTAAGAATATCGCCAGGACGGACAGGCATCGCATTCCACTTGGTCGCACGGGGGTCACTGTTCTCTGAAAACCGGACCGCCCGAACCCGTCCCGGAATCACAGTTAAAGTGAGCTTGCCAGCCTTCAAATCTTGCGGAGAGGCCAGCACACGCGTAGTGACAAACCCTTTCGCCACAATCGCGTTCTGCACGCGCTTCATCACGAGGTTGATCCCGGCGCTGCCCAGACAGCGCCCGGTAGCGGGGTCTGCCACCGGGTCAGCGGCTTTCAGTACCCATTGGAATTGCCCGGCATCATTACCGGTCAACGCTATCGTTTGGATAGGAAAGCAGGGCGTCTCGTTCTTCGGCAAAGCGGGCAGCTTGCCTACTTCCGGACCTTCAAGACGCACATCGGGTGATTGCTCTTGCTGCTGACGCAAGGCCCGCTCTCGTTCCTGCTGCTGCAATAGCTGATGGGCATCGGCATCGCTGAGGGCTGAAGGTGAAAGGGGGGGTTGAGTCTGCGCAAAAACCAGTGCTGCCGGCAATAGCATGCCGCCAATGGTCAGTACGCTTCCTCGCCACCATCGATGACGTACTTTCTTTCTCTGAAACATAAAGCCCTTAATGGAGCAATGCCACCTGCGTTGGAGTCGATTTATGCTTGGCTTGCGTCAAAAGGGGCCTCTATCCGGCCCCATTCATGCTTGCGATTCGGAATTGACAGCCTTCCGCGATTAATCGACCTGAAAATCCGCTTATTATGAATTTATCATTATGCCGATGACAACCAATATTTCAATGTCATCAAATAAAATGGGCGTAGATTGTTTCTGAATAGGCTTTTTACTTGAATCCAAACGCAGCAAATTAACGCGCGGATTGGCTGCCTAATTTGAACCGGATTCGATCATCATGACAAACTCAAATGAGTTCCAAGGCATGTGCAACGAATACAGCAATGATTTTTCAAGTCCGACAGGACTTTCAGGGGGAAACGCGCTCCAGTTACAGACGTCTACTTGCAGCGCCAGTCACCTGGCGCACAACGCTGCGATGGATACGGAGGCTTGGCTACAGGCCCGGGTTTCGCGGCCGGGATACGAGCGGGGACATAAATGACATTGGGCGTTCTGGCTTCCTCTTCCGCAGCCCTGGCCTGACGTTCCGCGGCGCGCGCCTGCTCTTCCGCGGCTTGAGCCTGGCGTTCCAGCGCCTGCACCCGCCGCTCCTCCAGTTCCTGCTGCTGCGCCTTCGCTTTGACTTCTTCCTCGACCTTTTTCTTCGCTTCCAGGCGCGCGCGCGTTTTTTCAGTCTCGGCCCGGACGCGCTTCACTTCCTCCGGGGGCACTTCAGGAACGGGATCCAGCCGCCCCGCTTCCTTCAAATGGCTGCTGGTGCAGGATTCCGACTGGTAGACAACGCGGCCTTTGGCGTCAAGGCATTTGTAAACCGTGTCCGCTCCCGCGCACGGTGCAAGCAGCAAGCCAGCCAGCAGGAAGCAGAAGGCACGCATGTTCAGGCCACCGGCACGGTCTCGGCGAAAGAGGTTCGTTGCGCAAGTTTATCCGCCAGCTTGGCCAGATTGGGGTGTGCCTCGCGCCACTGGATGTGTGGAAAGCGGAAATCAAGATATCCCAGGGTACAGCCCACGGCGATGTCCGCCAGACTGAAAAAATCACCGGTACACCAGGTTTTTTCTCCCAACTCCTCTGACATGGCCTCCAGGCCGCGAAAAACCTGGGCCTCCTGGCGCACAATCCATTCCGGGTCCTGCCTGGTTTCGGGCCTTTTCTGCTCGAGATAAATCGTTACGGCGGACTCCGTCACGCCATCCGCCAGCGCTTCCCAGCGCCGCACGGCGATGCGCGGGCGGTTTTCCTTGGGCAGCAAAGGCGAAACCGGCGTCAGATTATCGAGATACTCGACAATCACACGCGAATCGAACAGGGTATGGCCATCGTCCATCACCAGCACGGGGACCTTGCCCAGCGGGTTGTATTCCGGCACCCGGGTGGTGGCTTCCCAGGGAATATCCACCACCGCTTCGTAGTCGATGCGTTTTTCCGCCAGCACCACGCGTACTTTGCGCGCGAAAGGACTGGTCAGGGACAGGATGAGTTTCATGGATTGTTCTCTTTTGTTAGCTATCAGCCGTCAGCTATCAGCTTGAAGCCAGCGGGATCACCTTGCCTTTTACGGCATAGGTTTCCATCTGGTTGAAGTTGAGGTAACGGTAGATATTGTCCGCCAGCGGGGCGATCTTGTGCTCCACCTGTGCCAGGTATTCATCGACGCCGGGAATGCGACCAAGGCGAGCGCACACCGCCGCCAGTTCCGCCGAGCCCAGATAGACACGCGCATCCTTGCCGAGACGGTTGTCGAAATTGCGCGTGCTGGTGGAAAACACCGTGGCCTTGTCCGCCACGCGCGCCTGGTTGCCCATGCACAGCGAGCAGCCGGGCATTTCCATGCGCGCGCCGGCGCGGCCAAGAACGCCGTACACGCCCTCTTCGCGCAACTGCGCCTCGTCCATGCGGGTCGGCGGCGCCACCCATAGCTTGGTCGAGAGCAGGCCGGCATCCTCCAGTATTTTTGAAGCAGCGCGATAGTGGCCGATATTGGTCATGCAGCTGCCGATAAACACTTCGTCGATCTTGTCACCTGCCACGGCGGAGAGCGTTTTGACATCGTCCGGATCATTGGGGCAGGCCAGCAGCGGCTCCCTGATTTCGTTCAGATCGATTTCCAGCACGTAGGCGTACTCGGCGTCGGCATCCGGCTCCAGCAGTTCCGGCCTGGCCAGCCAGGCCTTCATGGCGTCGATGCGGCGCTGCAGGGTGCGCGCGTCCTGATAGCCATTGGCAATCATGTTTTCCAGCAGCACCACGTTGGAATTGAGATATTCGATCACCGGCTCCTTGTTGAGGCGCACGGTGCAGCCGTTGGCGGAGCGCTCGGCGGAGGCGTCCGCCAGCTCGAACGCCTGCTCGACCTTGAGATTGGGCAGGCCCTCGATTTCCAGAATGCGGCCGTTGAATACATTCTTCTTGCCCTGCTTGCCGACTGTCAGCTCGCCCTTCTGGATCGCCGCATAGGGAATGGCGTTAACCAGGTCGCGCAGGGTGATGCCGGGCTGCATCTCGCCCTTGAAGCGCACCAGCACGGATTCCGCCATGTCCAGCGGCATCACGCCCATGGCGGCGGCAAAGGCCACCAGGCCGGAACCGGCGGGGAAAGAAATACCAATCGGGAAGCGGGTATGCGAATCGCCGCCAGTGCCCACGGTATCGGGCAGCAGCATGCGGTTGAGCCAGGAATGGATCACGCCGTCGCCCGGCTTGAGCGATACGCCGCCGCGCGAGGTAATGAAGTCCGGCAGGCTATGCTGCAACTTGACGTCCACCGGTTTGGGGTAGGCCGCGGTGTGGCAGAAGCTCTGCATCACCAGGTCAGCGGAAAAGCCCAGGCAGGCCAGCTCCTTGAGTTCGTCGCGCGTCATCGCGCCAGTAGTGTCCTGCGAGCCCACCGTGGCCATCTTCGGCTCGCAATAGGTGCCGGGGCGCACACCCGGCACGCCGCAGGCTCGGCCCACCATTTTCTGCGCCAGGGTGTAGCCCTTGCCTGTGTCCTTGGGGTTGAGCGGCTGGATGAACAGCTCGGACGGCGCCAGTCCCAGCGCCTCGCGCGCCTTGCTGGTCAGGCCGCGCCCGATGATCAGTGGAATACGGCCACCGGCGCGCACTTCGTCGGCCAGCGTCACCGGCTCCAGCTTGAAGGTGGAAACCACCTTGCCGGCGGCGTCGTGAATCTCGCCCTTGAACGGGTAAATGGTGATGACATCACCCATTTTCAGCGCCGCCACATCGCACTGGATCGGCAGCGCGCCGGAATCCTCGGCGGTGTTGAAGAAAATCGGCGCAATCTTGCTGCCCAGCACGATGCCGCCAGTGCGCTTGCCGGGAATATGCGGAATATCCATGCCCATGTACCACTGCACCGAGTTGATCGCGGACTTGCGCGAGGAACCGGTCCCCACCACGTCGCCCACATAGGCCAGCGGCAGTCCTTTTTGTTTCAGCGTATCGATGGTTTTCAGGCCGTCCGGCATCTTGCTGACCAGCATTTCCTTGGCGTGCAGGGGGATGTCCGGGCGCGACCAGGCGGCTTGCGCGGGGGAAAGATCATCGGTATTGGTTTCGCCGTCCACCTTGAACACCACGCACTGAATGCTCTCCGCCAGTGCCGGCTTGCTGGTAAACCACTCCGCCGCTGCCCAGGATTGCAGCAATTCCCTGGCATGGGCATTGCCTGCCTGCATTTTCTCCACCACATCGTGAAATGCATCGAAGATAAGGGTCGTATGCGACAGCGCCTGTACTGCATCCGGCGCCAGCGTGGCATCGACCAGCAGTGAAATCAGCGTGCCCACGTTGTAGCCGCCGAGCATGGTGCCCAGTACCTGCACCGCATGCTGGCGGCAGATCAGCGGCGACTCGGCCTTGCCATGCGCCAGGTCGGCGAGGAAGGCAGCCTTGACATAGGCGGCCTGGTCCACCCCGGCCGGAACGCGATTTTCGAACAGGTCGAGGAGGAAATCGTCCTCGCCCTTGGGCGGGGCTTTCAGCAATTCCACCAGGGCGGCGGTCTGTTCCGGGGAAAGGGGCAAGGGCGGCAGGCCTTGGGCAGCGCGCTCGGCCACGTGGTCACGATAGGTTTTTAACATGGTTGCTTAACTCTATTCATTAAAGATCAAAACAATGGAACCACGGAGATCACGGAGGCCACAGAGATTGGAGTCATTTTTTCTCCGTGACCTCCGTGCTCTCCGTGGTAAATATCAATGCTTTCCTGTACTGCCGAACCCACCCGCCCCGCGCTCGCTGTCGGCGAATTCATCGACGATGTTGAACATTGCCTGCACTACCGGCACCACCACCAGCTGCGCGATGCGCTCCATGGGGTTGATGGTGAAGGCGGTCTGGCCGCGGTTCCAGCAGGACACGAAGAGCTGGCCCTGATAGTCCGAATCGATCAGCCCGACCAGGTTGCCCAGCACGATGCCGTGCTTGTGCCCGAGACCAGAGCGCGGCAGGATCAGGGCGGCATAGCCGGGATCCGCCAGGTGAATGGCGATGCCCGTGGGGATCAGCTCGGTCTGGCCGGGGTTGAGCACCAGCGCTTCCGCCAGGCAGGCGCGCAGATCAAGGCCGGCCGCGCCGGGGGTGGCATAGGCCGGGAGTTGCTCGTGCATGCGCGGGTCGAGAATTTTCACATCAATTTTCATGCTGCTTTTCCGTTTGTGTTTTCTGGTACAGATGCGCAATGTGCGCAACCAACTGACGCGCCAGGGTAATTTTTGGCGCGCGCGGCAGGGGGTGAGGGCCGTCATCGTCAAACAGCACCAGTTCGTTTTCATCGCCGCCGATGGCGGTCTGAACCAGGTTGGCGGCCAGCAGCGGGAGATTTTTCCTGCGCCGTTTCATCTCCGCATATTCGTACAGGTTTTCGCTCTCGGCCGCAAAGCCGACGCAAAACGGCGGATTGGGCAGGTTCACCACGTTCGATACGATATCGGGGTTGGGCGCCAGTTCCAGGGTCAGGATATGGGCGTCCTTCTTGATCTTCTGCTCGGAAGGGTTGAGCACATAGTAGTCGGCGACCGCCGCCACGCCGATGAAAATATCCGCCCAGTTCACGCTTTCATTCACTGCCCTGAGCATTTGCTGGGCCGTGGTGACGCTTACCACCCGTGCGCCCTGGGGAGGCTTGAGACAAGTCGGGCCGCTGATAAGCGTGACTTCCGCGCCCGCCTCCATGGCGGCGCGCGCCACGGCGTAACCCATCTTGCCCGAACTGGAATTGGTGATGCCACGCACCGCGTCAATGGCCTCGAAGGTCGGCCCGGCGGTAATCAGGACATGCTTGCCCGGCAGCAGCCTGGGCTGGAAGAAGGCTTCGATCCCGGCCAGCAGGTCTTCCGCCTCCAGCATGCGCCCCATGCCGGTTTCGCCACAGGCCTGCGCCCCGCTGTCGGGGCCGAGGACGGTAATGCCGTCGGCGCTGATCTGCGCAACATTGCGCCGGGTAGCGGGGTTTTCCCACATCTGCCGGTTCATCGCCGGTGCCACCAGCAAGGGGCACATGCGCGCCAGGCACAGCGTTGAAAGCAGATCGTCCGCCAGCCCATGCGCCAGCTTGGCGATGAAGTCGGCGCTGGCGGGGGCCACCACCACGGCATCGACATCACGGGTGAAATCGATGTGCGCCATGCCGTTGTCGATGCGGTTGTCCCACAGGTCGGTGAACACCGGGCGCCCGGACAGCGCCTGCATGGTCACCGGGGTGATGAACTGGCATGCCGCCTGGGTCATCACCACCTGCACCTCGACATTCTGCCGCACCAGCAGCCGCACCAGCTCCGCCGCCTTGTAAGCGGCGACGCCGC
The DNA here is from genome assembly GCA_041651995.1 of Sulfuricella sp. Classification (NCBI taxonomy): domain Bacteria; kingdom Pseudomonadati; phylum Pseudomonadota; class Betaproteobacteria; order Nitrosomonadales; family Sulfuricellaceae; genus Sulfuricella; species Sulfuricella sp. The sequence continues at coordinate 12,356 of JBAZID010000009.1, forward strand.
CGGTAATGCCCAGCAACAGGCGTTTTTTAGCCAAATCGGTCATAATGGCTGCCATTTTACGTGAAAATCAAAGCCCATGGCGATAACGGATTGGCCCGAAGACGAACGTCCCAGAGAACGCCTGCTGAAACAGGGCGCCGCCAGCCTGTCCGACGCGGAATTGCTGGCGATTTTCCTGCGCGTGGGCGTGACTGGCAAAAGCGCAGTGGATCTGGCGCGCGAAATGATGGATCACTTTGGCGACCTGACCCGGCTGTTTGATGCCAGCCAGCAGGAATTCTGCACCATACATGGCCTCGGCCCTGCCAAATTTGTGCAGTTGCAGGCGGTGCTGGAAATGGCGCGGCGCGCGATGCAGGAAAAAATGCGTGACATTGACGCACTCAACTCTCCCGCCGCCGTCAAGGATTACCTGCTACTCACCCTGGGCCGGAAAAGCCATGAAGTTTTTGCCGTCCTGTTTCTCGACGCCCAGAACAGGCCCATTTCCATTGAGGAGCTCTTCAGAGGGACGCTTACCCAAACGAGCGTTTATCCTCGTGAAGTCGTCATACGCGCCCTGCACCATAACGCTGCCAGCGTCATTCTGGCGCACAACCATCCCTCGGGCGCCGCGGAACCCAGCCATGCCGACCAAATTCTCACCCAGGCCTTGAAAAACGCCCTGGCGCTCATAGATATACGGGTCCTGGATCATTTTATAGTTGGCGGCAACACGGTGTTGTCGTTCGCGGAGCGGGGTTTAATTTGAAAGCACTGATCGTCACCGCACACCCTCAGCAGGATAGTTTCACCCAGGCGCTGGCGCACAGCTTTGCCAGGGGCGTTGAGGCCAGCGGCCACATGGCAGAAATCGCGAACCTGTATGAAGAAGGATTCAACCCCATCGTTTCGGTTCAGGAGCTGCAAGGCTGGCAGCAAGGCAATATTTCAGCGGAAATCCGCGCCGAACAGGAACGCATCAGAAGCTGCGACGGGCTGATCCTCTCCTACCCGGTATGGTGGAGCACCCCGCCCGCCATTCTTACAGGGTGGCTGCAACGGGTACTGACCCAGGGTTTCGCTTTCCAGCACGTGGGCGCCCGCACCGAGGGCCAACTCAAGCTGCGCGCGCAGATGCTGGTGAACATCGGCAGCCGGCAACGCCAGGATGTCGATCTTGCCACCCTTTATCTCGAACCGATGCTTGGCGTGCTGCGCTACTGCGGCATGGATATTCTGCCCACCCAGGCCAACTGGGGCGTGTACCCGCAAGCCGATCGCTCCGTGCTTCAATCCTATGTCGAACAGGCATTCGAGAACGGAAAACGATTTTTTGCTTGAGTCCGGTGGCTGAAATATGGTATAAATTGCGTTTTTCGAATTCAAGCTACAAACATTTAGGAGTCACCTCGAATGGCACGCGTATGTATAGTCACCGGCAAGCGCCCGATGACGGGAAATAATGTTTCCCACGCAAACAACAGGACCAAGCGCCGTTTCCTGCCGAATCTACAATATCGCCGCTTCTGGGTTGAAAGTGAAAACCGCTGGGTACGCCTGCGTGTGAGCTGCTCGGCCCTGCGCACCATTGACAAAAAAGGCATTGATGCCGTGCTGGCCGATCTGCGCGCCAGCGGTGAACCAGTTTAAGGAGTAAATCATGGCTAAAGGCGGACGCGAGAAAATCAAGCTGGAATCCACTGCGGGTACCGGGCACTTCTATACCACGACTAAAAACAAGCGCACCATGCCGGAAAAAATGGCGATGATGAAATATGATCCCAAGGTTCGCAAGCACGTGGAATACAAGGAAATAAAACTGAAGTAAGGGGAGTGATGCCGGTTACCCGCCAGGCAAAGCAACCAGAACAAACCCCGGCGCCACAAGCGCGCGGGGTTTTTTTAATTCCAGGGAAACTCATGAAAAAGCGACTTCTTCTTCTTTGCCTGCTGCCTGCCACATCGCTGGCTGCCGTATTTGACCAGTCAAGCTGGGGCAAATTCGAACATGATTTCGAGGAAAAGCCCTGGGTGGAAATGGAAGCCCAACTCCCGCCTGCGCCAAAACCGGAGAACCTCCTGCCTTTCTATGTCAGCGCATCAACAGACAACCGTTTTTTTATAGACAGTGCGTCAGTAACGCTTGGCGAAGACAAGGTGGTGCGGTACACCCTGGTGGTCAAATCAGCTGCTGGCGCCAACAACATCAGCTACGAGGGCATGCGCTGCAGTTCGGGTGAACTGAAACGCTACGCCTTCGGCCGCAATGACGGCAGCTGGGGCAAGGCACGCAATACCAAGTGGGAAGATATTCGCTACAAGGATGTCAACCGCCAGCACCACATGCTCTTCGATGATTTTTTCTGCCCGCGCGGGATCGCCGTCAAATCCGCAGCCGAAGCCGTAAACGCCATCAAGCGCGGCGAGCACCCAGGCAGCAAGGGTATTGCCTGGTAACAGACAGGCAGCCGCAGCTCCGCTAAACTGGCTGCCGGCTCTTTTCTGATCACCATCCTCGCTGGCGGCGCCATCGGTTACAATCATTCCGATACAAGTCATTTGCAGGCACGCCATGAACCCGATCATCGAGCGTATCGCCGCTCAAGCCGGACAGATCATTCTGGGCAAGGAAACCCAGATTCGCTTAGCGCTCTCCTGCCTGCTGGCGCGTGGCCATCTGCTGATCGAGGACTTGCCCGGGGTGGGAAAAACCACGCTGGCGCATGTACTGGCCAAAACGCTGGGGCTGCATTTCCAGCGCATTCAGTTCACCAGCGATCTGCTGCCTGCGGATATCCTGGGCGTATCCATCTATGAACGCGATAGCGCCAGCTTCAAGTTTCACCCCGGCCCGATCTTTGCACAACTGATCCTTGCCGACGAGGTCAACCGCGCCACACCCAAAGCCCAAAGCGCGCTGCTGGAGGCCATGGAGGAGCACCAGGTAACGGCGGAAGGCATCACCCGGCAGTTGCCGGAGCCGTTCTTCGTCATCGCCACCCAGAACCCGGCTTACCAGATCGGCACCTTTCCCCTGCCGGAGTCCCAGCTGGACCGTTTCCTGATGCGCATCGAGCTGGGCTACCCGGACAGCAAGGCCGAGCGCGCCCTGCTACAGGGCAAGGACAGGCGCGAACTGCTGGTGCAGTTGCAGCCCGGCCTTGCCCCGCAGGAGCTTTCCGCTCTGCAGCAGGGCGTCACGCAAGTGTTCGTATCGGATGCCTTGCTTGACTATGTTCAGGCGCTGATCCATTTCACGCGCCAGACGCCTCGCTTCCAGAATGGCCTTTCGCCCCGCGCCGGGCTGGCACTGCTGCATGCTGCCCAGGCGTGGGCATTCAGCGATGGGCGAGGAGAAGTTCTGCCGGAAGACGTACAAGCCATCCTGCCCGCCGTGGCCGGGCACCGTCTGCGGCCTGGCGCGGAGTTTGCCGGAGAAAGCGGCGCCGCGCTGGCGCAGCATCTGCTGGCTTCTGTCCCCATTCCCTGAGCGCCATGGCTTTGTTGGACAGGGCAAAGTTGCCTCGCCCCGCATTTCTGGAGAGGGTGCTTCGACCCGCCCAGGAGGCCGGGCCAGTCACGTTAACCCAGCGGCGGCTGTATATCCTGCCCACCCGTCACGGTCTGACTTATGCGCTGATGCTGCTGGTCATGTTGCTCGGCTCCATCAATTACGCCAACAGCATGGGTTTTGTACTTACTTTTCTGCTTGCCAGCCTGGCAGTGGTGTCAATTCTCCATACTTACCGCAACCTGGCGCAACTCAGAATCAGCACAGCCAAATCCGAGCCGGTATTTGCCGGACAGGAGGCGTGCTTTCACCTCCGGCTTGACACCCTCTCCGCCCAACCTCGCTTTGCCATCGGCCTGAGCCGCCGAGAAAGTCCCATTGCTTACTGCGATATTGCAGACGGGCAACATGCCAACTTCGAATTCCACATTCCAACCATGCAGCGCGGACTGCTGCACGCGGGTAGCTTCAGCCTGTTTTCCACTTTCCCCCTCGGCCTGTTACGGGTCTGGTGCCACCTCAATCTGGACATGAGCTGCCTGGTTTATCCCCGCCCTGCGGCTGAAACGGTGCCGCTTCCTGTAAGTGCTACGGAACTGCAGCAGGGGTGGTCACAGGGTGAAGGACAGGAAGATTTCAGCGGCCTGCGCAATTACCGGCCGGGCGATGGATTACGCCATGTCGCGTGGAAGGCGGTGGCGCAGGAGCGTGGCATGCTGACCAAGCAGTTTTCCGGTGAAGCAGCGCAGGAAATCTGGCTGGACTGGGATAGCTTGCCCGGCATGGATATTGAAGCCAGACTGTCCAGGCTCACGCGCTGGGTGCTGGATGCAGATCGCGCCGGACTGCGTTACGGCCTCAAACTTCCGGGCCAGCAGCACCCTCCCGCCCACGGGCAGGAGCAGATGCGCCGCTGCCTGCAAGCGCTGGCCCTGTTCGGGATTTCGCCATGACCAATCTGCTCTGGCTGCTGCTCTCGCTGGCGCTTGCCACGGCGCCTCACCTGGAGCGTCTGCCGCTATGGGTTGGGCCAATCTGTCTTGCCATGGGGTTGTGGCGTTTTGGCATCATGCGCACACACGGCGTTCTGCCGCGAAAGTGGCTGCTGATATTGACTGCTTTCGCTGCCACGGCAGGCATATTTGCCCATTACCACACCCTGTTTGGACGCGATGCGGGGGTTGCCCTGCTGGTGGTCATGATCGCGCTTAAACTGATGGAAATGAAAACCCTGCGCGACACCATGGTAGTGATTTTCCTGAGTTATTTTCTGCTGATCACCCATTTCTTCTATTCGCAGAGCATCCCGACCGCGCTCTATCTGCTGCTGGTGGTTCTGATCACCACTGCCACCATGATCGGCTATAACCATCCACTGGAGCGCTTTACTTTCCGCCCCAGGCTACGCCTCGCCGGCGTCATGCTGCTTCAGGCCATTCCGCTCATGCTGGTGCTATTCGTGTTCTTTCCCCGCGTCGGGCCATTGTGGGGACTGCCCAAGGACGCCTATTCCGGCCTGTCCGGCCTGTCGGACTCAATGAGTCCCGGCGCCATCAGCCGGTTGATCCGCTCCGATGCGGTGGCTTTTCGCGTCAAATTCGATGGCCCGCTTCCGGACAACTCGCAGCGTTACTGGCGTGGCCCGGTGTTGTGGGATTACGACGGCAGAACCTGGTCAACCCGGAATAAACCACCTGCCGGTACTGCCCAGTTCCTCCCGCTGGGCAAGCCAATCAGCTATGCAATCACGCTGGAGCCACACGACCAGCGCTGGCTGTTCGCTCTCGACCTGCCCGCCGGACTTCCACCCGGCAGCACTGCTTCCGCCGACTTCCAGATTCTGGCGCCAAGCCCGCTGCACCAGCGCATACGCTACAGCCTGACTTCCTATCCCTCCTATCGTCTCGGTGAAAATCTTGCCGATGATGCATGGGAACGTGCCCTGAGTCTGCCCGGCGGCAATCCCGGGGCAATGCAGCTTGCCGCACAGTGGCGCACCAGCCTTGAATCACCGCGTGCCATCGCACAGCAGGCATTGAAGATGTTCCGCGAGGAAAACTTTTTTTATACGCTCAATCCACCCCTGCTCGGCGAGCAAGCAGTGGATGATTTTATCTTCGGATCCCGGCGCGGATTTTGCGAACATTACGCCGGTTCTTTTGTGTTTCTGATGCGTGCGGCAGGCATTCCGGCCCGGGTGGTGACCGGCTACCAGGGCGGCGAACCCAATCCCATGGGCGATTACATGATCGTGCGTCAATCCGACGCCCACGCATGGACCGAAATATGGCTCGATGGAGAAGGATGGGTACGGATAGATCCCACGGCAGCGGTGTCGCCGAGCCGAATCGAGACCGGCATTGCCAGCGCCCTGCCCGCTGCTGAACTGCCCCCTGCCCTGATGCAACTGGATACGGCATGGCTGATGCGCATGCGGCTTTCCCTGGACCTGCTCAACAACAACTGGAATCAGTGGGTGCTGGGCTACAACCAGGAACGGCAAATGCGCTTCCTGTCCAGCTTCCATCAGGGGCTGGGTTCGTGGCAGAACATGACGCTGGCGATGCTCGGCGGACTTGCTTCAATCCTGCTGGGAATTTCATTCTGGATGCTTTGGCGCGCATCTCGCCAGGCCATCGACCCTGTGCTGGCCGCTTATCAAAAATTCTGCGCCAAACTGGCGCGCCGGGGCATTGTTCGCGCCTCTAGCGAAGGTGCTGTGGATTTTGCCGCCAGAGCATCACGCACAAGACCCGAACTGGCACGCCAGATCAGGCAGATCACCCGGCTTTATGTCACGCTGCGCTACGGGCAACGACATGCCGCCTGGCTCCCCATACTCAGAAAAGCGGTGCAGCGCTTTAAACCCTGAAACCAGCATGAAGATCCCTATCCACCATGGCTTTTTTTTGGTAAGTTCGGGGAATGACATTTCCGTATTCCAAGCCATGAATTATTGCAGCCACTGCGGCGCCAAAGTCAGCCTGCGCATCCCTGAAGGCGACAGCCTGCCGCGCTATGTGTGTGACCATTGCCATACCATCCATTACCAGAACCCCAAAATGGTGATCGGCTGCATTCCGCAATGGGAGGACAGGATTCTCCTCTGCCGCCGCGCCATCGAACCGCGCCATGGTTTCTGGACGTTGCCCGCGGGCTTTATGGAAAACAGCGAAACCACGGCTCAGGCTGCTGCGCGGGAAACACTGGAGGAAGCGCTGGCAAAAGTGGAAATCGGTGCACTTTATAGCCTGTTCAACGTACCCCATATCAGCCAGGTACATCTGTTCTTCCGCGCGCGCCTGCTGGAGCCGGATTTTGGCGCCGGCACGGAAAGCCTGGAAGTCAAACTGTTTGCCGAACAGGACCTGCCCTGGGATGAAATCGCCTTTGCGACCGTGCGCCGGACGCTACAGCTCTATGTCGCAGAGCGTCAGAGTGGATGCTTTGGATTCCACATGGGCGACATTCATCCCGCACCGGACCAGCAGGCACTCTTTAACGCCACGCCCCCCCGCAATTTCATTCCCTGAACAGCCTGGACAACAAGCTGCTTTTAACAATAAATTCATTATTACGGAACTCCCAATGACGTCACTCCCAGCAGAAATTTTCAAGGCCTACGACATCCGCGGCATTATCGGCAAATCGCTCACAGCGGAAATAGTCGAAGCCATTGGCCACGCCATCGGCTCGGAAGCTATTGCACGCAAGCAAAGCGAGATCGTAATCGGCCGAGATGGCAGGCTCTCTGGACCGGACCTGTCCGCCGCACTGGCGCGCGGCATTCAGAAAAGCGGCATCAACGTCATCGACATCGGCATGGCAGCAACGCCGATGACCTATTACGGTGCATACCAGCTTCACTCAAACTCGGCTGTGATGGTCACCGGCAGCCACAATCCGCCCGACTACAACGGGCTGAAAATGGTGCTGGCCGGTGAAACATTGTCTGGCGACACCATTCAGGGTCTGAGAATGCGGATCGAGCAAGGCAACTTGAGCCACGGCAACGGCAACTACCGCCAGCACGATATCGCCCAGGAATACATCCAGCGTATCAGCGGCGATGTAAAACTGGCTCGCCCGATGAAGATCATCGTGGACTGCGGCAATGGAGTGGCGGGTGCCTTCGCGCCTGCGCTCTACCGTGCCATGGGCTGCGAGGTGGAAGAAATGTACTGTGAAGTGGACGGAAATTTCCCCAACCACCATCCGGATCCCTCCGTACCCAAGAACCTGCAGGATCTGATTGCGCGCCTCAAGACGTCAGATGCTGAAATCGGCCTTGCGTTTGACGGCGATGGAGATCGCCTGGGGGTGGTCACCAAGGATGGTCAGATCATTTTCCCGGACCGCCAGTTGATGCTGTACGCGGATGACGTCCTCTCCCGCAATCCGGGTGCGGAAATCATTTTCGACGTCAAATCCACGCGCAACCTGTTTGCCTGGATACGTGCTCGTGGCGGCAAGCCGACGCTGTGGAAAACCGGTCACTCCCTGATCAAGGCTAAAATGAAGGAGTCGGGCGCCCTGCTGGCGGGCGAAATGAGCGGCCATGTATTCTTCAAGGAGCGCTGGTACGGCTTCGACGACGGCCTCTACACGGGAGCACGCCTGCTCGAATATCTGTCGCGCCAGGCCGACATCAACGCAACCTTGCACGGCCTGCCGGACAGCATCAATACGCCGGAATTACAGATCTGGCTGAAGGAAGGCGAACATTACGCCCTGATCGAAAAGTTGCGCGAAACAGCCCGTTTCCCCACGGCGAATGAAATCATTACGCTCGATGGCCTGCGCGTGGAATACGCTGACGGCTTCGGCCTGATGCGCCCATCCAACACCACGCCGGTGATCGTGCTGCGTTTCGAGGGCGATAACGAAAGTGCCCTGAAGCGCATCCAGGATGAATTCCGGCAGGTATTGCTGACAGCTGAACCCGGTCTGGATCTGCCCTTTTAACTACCTGCCGTCGACATCCAGACCAAAGCGGTGGGTCTCGTCGATAATTTTTAGCAGATTACCGAAAGGCAGGCGAGGGCCCAGGCGGCGCACCACTTCCATGAATGGCAGTTCGGGACCATTGGGGTCGAACTTGTACGATCCATTCAGCATGTCTTCGTACATCTTGCGCAACTGGGTATCGAGCAGGTTGATATAAGGGCGGAATGGTGCAAATTCTTCCGAGTCCTCGTCCATGATGGAACGGATTTCATCCACCTCATATACCGCCTGGTGCATCAGATCGACATATTCATCGGTTGTTTTTGGGCGCTTCATTGCTTACTCCTGAAAATTTCGGATTATTCCTGAAATCGTAGCCAGGATACAAAAAAGAAGGGGGCGCCTGGCGCCCCCTTCGATCATGAACGGCTGGATTTACCTGTTGGCAATATCTTCCAGCTTGCTGGCGCGAATAATCTGGCCGTCCAGCGCTGCATCCTTACTGCTGCCGCCATAGGCCACGGTAATAAGCTGGCTGTAGTAGGTCACCGGAATGTTGAACTTCTTGCCGTAGCGCTTGTTCACTTCGCCCTGGTAAATTTCCACGTTGGCCTGGCACAACGGGCAAGGCGTGACGATCATGTCCGCACCATGGTCGTAGGCGGATTCGATGATGTCGTGAATCTGCTTCTGGCTCTTATCCGGCTCGGAGAATGCCAGTGCACCGCCGCAGCAGGTCACTTTCTGGTCGTAGTTGGTAATCGCTTCGCCGCCCATGGATTCAACCATGCGATCCAGGTACATGGGGTTCTCGAAGGATTCGCCATCAATTCCAAAAGGACGGTTGGTCTGGCATCCCACATAACCGGCGAACTTGATGCCTTCCAGGGGTTTCTTCACGCCACTCTTGAGGGTTTCATAGCCGATGTCCTCGATCAGCACTTCCACCATGTGACGGGCAGGAGGCGCTTCGTTCTTGAATATCAGGCCGGCTTCCTTGAGCGCTTCATTGGTTTCCGCCAGCAGGGAACTGCTGTGATCCAGGCGCTCCTTGGCTTCGCGGGTAGCAAGCCAGCAGGCTGCGCAGGTGGCAACGATTTCCTGCCCCGGGTTGTGCTGCTCGGACAGGGCGATATTACGCGCCGACAGGGCAATGCGTGGCAACTCGCCACCGCCGGCATAGCCGATAGAGGCGCCGCAGCAGTTCCAGTCAGGAATCTCGTTCAAGGCAACATCCAGCAGATTGACCATGGAGTTGGTCGAAGTCAGATAGTTGCTGGATGATGCGCCGGTCTGCGAAGAGCAGCCGGGGTAAAAAGAATATTGTTTCTTAGCCATGTATCTTGCTCCTTACGCCAGTTTCCTGCGGCTGTCCTCAAGTTCCCGCGCCTTTTTCAGCATGGCCTGGAATCCACTCTTGTCCTTGACGCCGTGACCACCCATGATTTCCATCGGGCTCAAGCGCTTGGCTTTCATCATTCCCATGCCGACGCTTTGCATCGCCATGGCATTCTTGATGCCCTGGCTGTAACCGTCCTTGAAATACATGCCCAGACTCAGTTTCAACTCGTTGACTCGGCCGGTCTTGATCAGGTTGTCCCAGAACAGCTGTCCGAATTGCGCAGTCGGCTGATTCTTGGGCGCCAGACCTTCACGTTTAGCCAGATAGGCCAGGCCGTGCATGATATGAGTAATCGGCAGCTTGCGCGGGCAACGCACGATGCACTGATAGCAGGAAGTACACATCCACATGGAATCGGATGACAGCACTTCCTCACGCTTGCCGGCCCGGATCATCATGAAGATTTTCTGCGGGGTATGTTCCCAGTGTGCGCCAAGAGGGCATGAGCCGGCGCAAACGCCGCATTGCATGCACATCTTGACCCAGTGGCCTTCCTCGACGCGTTCTTCGACTTCCTTGAGGAAGTTCCTGGTGTATTTTTCGATGCTCATTCCTGTCTCCTCCTAGAAGCCTTTGAACGGGCTGGGCGGCAATGCAGCGATTTGATCCGAATACTCGTTGATCAGTCTCGGCAAGCGCTCAATGTCGGTAATCGCAGCCTCAAAGACTTGAACGCGCTCGGGTTCCAACCCCATGCCCTGGAGCGTGTCGCCCACCTTGCTCATGCGATAGCTGGCCAGTTCGGACCCCTTGACGAAGTGGCACTGGTAATCGTCGCCATGCTTGCAACCCAGCATCATCACGCCGTCGTAACCGCTGTTAAGCGCGTCGGTAATCCAGATGGTGTTGACTGAACCCAGGCAACGTACCGGAATCACGCGCACCCAGGCGGAATAGACTTCCCGGTTCATGGCTGCCATGTCGAGCGCGGGGTAGGCATCATTTTCGCACGCCAGAATCAGGATACGCGGTTTCTCTGAGAACTCGTCCGGAACATCAACGGCCTTGAGCTGGGAGCCAACGGTATCCACCGAATAGTTTTCGAAGGAAATCACACGCACCGGGCAGGCACCCATGCAGGTACCGCAACGGCGGCAACGGCTTTCGTTGAACACAGGGTAGCGTTTTTCATCTTCGTCAATGGCGCCGAACGGGCATTCCACTGTACAGCGCTTGCACTGGGTGCAGCCTTCAATACGGACGATGGGGTAGGACAGATCACCTGAACGCGGATGCGCGGCACGCCCCACGGCGGCATTCTCCACCGCCTGGATCGCCTTCATTGCCGCGCCGGTGGCATCTTCCGTAGCCTGGATGATATCCATCGGACGGCGCACCGGACCGGCGGAATAAATACCGGTACGGCGGGTTTCGTAGGGAAAGCAGATGAAGTGAGAATCGGTGAAGCCGTACTTCAATTGCGGCACGTCAGGGCCCTGCCGATAGGTCAGGTTGAGCACGGAAATCGGCTTGACCGCGCCTTCAGCCTGAGATGCATTGTAAGCATCCAGTAGCGTGCTATCACCTGCAGCCGCGGCAATTTCCGCTTTGAGTTTGGCATCGACGTCGACGCCCGAGTTAGCCACCTGACCGGTTGCCAGCACGACCAGATCGGCATTCTCGATCGCGGTCTGCTCGTTCAGAATCAGGTCCTGGAAATTTACCTTGCAGGTATTGCCAGTGGCCTCAACCGAGGAAACCTTGCCTTTGGTGAAAGTCACACCCTTGTTCTGGCCGCTACGGTAGAAATCCTCGCCGTTGCCGGGCATGCGCAAGTCGGTGTAAACCACCACAGTGTCAATATCAGGATTGCTGTCCTTGAAATACATCGCCTGCTTGACCGAAGTCAGGCAGCAGGAACCGGAACAGTACGGCAGGTGCGTGCCAGTTTCGTCGCGCTGACCGGCGCACTGCACGAACACCACGGACTTCACTTCACCGCCATCGGAAGGACGCTTGATGGGTCCGCCGTTGGCAGCCTTGGCTAGCGCTTCCAGGCCGCCCTGATCCACCACGTTGGCGGATTTTCCATAGCCCAGTTCAGGCAGCTTGTTGGCGTCGTACAGTGTGAAACCAGTGGCCTGAATAATCGAGCCCACGTCTTCTGTCACCGTGGCACCGCTTTCCTGGCTGATATCAACCTTGAAGCGCCCTGGTGCGCCTTCTGTCTTGCTGGTGATGGAGTTGGTGTAAACCTTGATATTGCTATCGGCATTGATGGCCGCAATCATCTCGTCCACACCGGTGTCCTGAGGATCGGCGTAGGGGCTGCGGGAAGGTGAACGCTTGTACAACCTGGCAGCCCAGCCACCCAGAGCAGCGCTCTTCTCGACCAGCACCACCTGATAACCAGCTTTTGAAGCCTCCAGCGCTGCGGTCATGCCGGAAATACCACCACCTACCACCAGCACGCGACGGTTGGTAGCGACTGCCGGATTGCCAGCTGGCAGCTTCATTTTCTTCACTTCGGCGCAACCCATGCGCACGTAGTCGGCGGCCATTTCCTGAGTAGTTTCGCGCGACGCTTCGTCATCCGGCCGAACCCAGATTACGCCTTCGCGCAGGTTAGCGCGGGACACGGCCACATCCGTAAAGCCGAAAGCCTCGGTCTTGGCGCGGCGCGAACAGGCCGCAACCATCACATGAGTTACTGCTTCGTTGTCGATATCGCTGCGGATCATCGCAACACCTTCCGCGTTACACAGGAAAGGATGCTCTTTCACAACCGCTGCCTTGCCTTCCTTCTGGGCCACCTTGGCCAGATCGGCGGTATCAAGCCGCTCCCCCAGTCCGCAGCCCTGACAAATGTAGGCCGCTACTTTCATGTCCGCCATTGTTTAACCCTCCGCTCTGGCAACACGGTTAATCACTTGAATCGCACGCAATGCACTCGCCGTGGCACTCTGCACCGAGCGGTTCACATCCAGTGGATTGGCAGCGCAACCGGCGCCGAAAATGGCACCGTTGGCCTGATCCTGTTCGATGAACCCGCTCGAGTCGCTAACGATTTCAGCAGGAATATTGGCCGCGCTGACAGAGGGCTCCATCCCCACCGCCAGCACCACCAGATCATGCGGCGTCGCATAGCGGTGATAACCTTCGGTATCCACACCATGCAGCACCGGGTTGCCATCCTTGTCTTCAAGAATCCTGGCCACCTTGGATTTGATGAACTTCACATTGGGATCGGCCTGGACTTTCTGGTAAAAATCCTCGAAGCGGTCAATCGCGCGAATGTCGATGTAATAGATGGTGGATTTGCCTTCGTCGCCGAAGGCCTCACGCATGTAATTGGTCTGTTTCAGGGAAGCCATGCAACAAATGCGTGAACAGTGGCGCAAATGGTTCTCATCGCGCGAACCGGCGCATTGGATGAAAGCCACATTCCTGGCTTCCTTGCCATCGGAGGGACGCAGTATCTTGCCACCGGTCGGACCGTGCGGGTCGGAAAGACGCTCGAACTCGACACTGGTGATCACGTTAGCAAAGCGGTCGTAGCCGTAGGGCTGAATCTTGTTGGCATCATAGGGCTTCCAGCCTGTTGCCCATACCACGGCGCCGGCCTTGAACTGCACTGTCTCTTCCTGCATAGACAGATCCACGGCATCGTACTTGCACGCAGCCTTGATCTTGTCGGCCTCGGGCGTGCCTATCACGGATGGATCGACGACATAACGCTGAGGATAGGACATCCGGCTTGGCAGAAACGCCGCCTTGACCTTGCCCAGATTGTAGTTAAACGCATCGTCAACCATGGTTTCCGCAGCATTGCCACAGTCACCGCAGGCGGTACAGTTTTCATTCACGTAGCGCGGCGCAATCTTTACGCTGGCTGTGTAATCCCCAGGGGAACCCGTAATACCGGTCACCTCGGCCATGGTCAGCACGCGAATACGCTTGTTCTGCTTGACGCGGCGCTGGTTGATTTCCAGTCCACAGGTGGGATGGCACAGCTTGGGGAAATAACGGTAGAGCTGGGACACACGCCCGCCCAGAGCCGGATTCTTTTCGATCAGCACCACTTCCTTGCCGCATTCAGCCGCTTCGAGCGCCGCTGTCATACCGCTGATGCCACCGCCTACGACCAGAATGGTCTGGTTGGTTGCAACGACTTCCGTCATCAGGTCTTCCTCCATCACGGATACTGACTCACACCGGCCCTAATGGCCGGTGCCTTTTGCATTAGGTTTCAAGCCCCGCAATGTTACTCTCAATCGCCACCTCAATCCATCAAACCACCCGGCTGGCTTGATTGAATCTTCTTATAACAGAATAGAGGGGGTAAATTGACCTAAAGCAGTCAGGATTATCCGGCCGTTGACTGCCAGATTTGTGATGAGGGCTAAACAGGTTCCGGAGGTGCCGGTTCTTCGAGGGCGACGTCGTAAATGTCGAACTGCATCGTCCCCAGATCACCCAGCACGTATGTTGCTGGCGCACCCACCCCACCCACCGTGCCCGGATTGACATACCAGCTATGGCCACCCTTGATGGTCGGCACAGTCTGAATGGAGGCCTTGTGATCGTGGCCGCAGCAAACCAGATCCCAGTCACCAGTGGTGGCCAGCGCTCGGGCATAGTGCGGGTAGTGGACAATGAAAATGTTGCGCCCACACAGATTGATGCCTGCATCCTGGCCATAGAAGCGGATCAGGCTGTCTGGCTCTGCGGCCAGTTTGGACATGGTAAAAAGATCACCCGTGTTATTGCCATAGATAACATGTACCGGCAGGCCGAATTTCAGCAGCGACTTCAGGGTGTGCGGAGCCACCACGTCGCCACAGTGGATCACCGCCTCTGCCCCACGGGCCTTGGCCGCCTCAACTGCGGCGGCCATGAGATTGCGGTTATCGTGACTGTCGGAAATAATGCAGATTTTCATATTTATTCGTGAGGAGTTAGGGGTTAGGCGTAAGGGGAAACCCGCCAACACGCCTAACCCCTCACGTCTCACTCCTCACGGAAGTTAAAACATCGGTTTTTCGGCGGCATTCTGGTAGCGCGACACGCCGTCCAGAATTTCCTTCTTGGCCTCATCCGCCCCTACCCAGTCCTGCACCTTGACCCATTTTCCAAGCTCAAGATCCTTGTAGTGCTGGAAGAAATGCGTAATCTGGGAGGTAGTCCACTCCGGCAGATCGCGCGGAGATTCAACGTTGCGGTAGATATTGCACAGCTTGTCGATCGGTACCGCCAAAAGCTTGGCATCTATCCCCGCCTCATCCTCCATCTTGAGCATGCCCACCGGGCGGCAACGCACCACCACGCCAGTAATCAGCGGCACCGGGGTGATCACCAGCACGTCGACCGGATCCCCATCATCAGACAGGGTATGAGGGATATAGCCATAGTTGCAGGGGTAATGCATTGCAGTGGACATGAAGCGATCAACGAACATGGCCCCGGTATCCTTGTCCACTTCATACTTGATGGGGTCCCCATGCATGGGAATTTCGATAATCACGTTGAAATCATTGGGCAAATCATTGCCGGACTTGACGCGGTCAAGATTCATGACGTCGCTCCAAAAAGATGGGGATTATAGCCGATGTAGCATTTTCGTTGTGGCTCATGCCTTCTCGCGTCCGTATTTTTCCACCACCATGCTATCCATGCCTTCCATGACTTTGCTGCTGGCATCTTCCATGGCCTTGAAGGTGTCAAAAATACGATTCTGCACTTCGGCATCATGCTCCCATCCCTGCTCGACCAGCGCGATCGCCCGGTGGGCGGCATTGTGGACCTCGGCATGCACCGGCTCAAGTCTGGCGTAGCCAGGCGAGGCGCCAAACTGCTCCCTGCCCATGCCTTCATACCATTTCCCGAGGCGGCAGTTGTGGTGATCCACGCTCACCGCAGTCACCACTTCTGCCTGCGTACCCTCCGCAATCACGCGGTAGGCCCGCTGTTTGTAAACCACATGATCGATCTTGACCAGTGAGGCAAAACTGATGTCCTGCGCATAGGTGACATTACTTTCCGTGGTAAGCGCGGAGTCGGCAAACCGCGAGAACCTCTGTTCGACTTCGCCAATAATACCGCGCGAGCTATCCGCAACATTCTTCATGGAGCCAGCCTCATCCAGCATGGTCGCGGCTTCCCGGGTCAGCGCCTGCATCACCACGCCAATCTCGGAAGAGGCATGCTTGGTGTTTTCCGCCAGTTTCCTCACTTCGTCTGCCACCACTGCAAAACCTCGCCCGGCCTCACCGGCACGCGCCGCTTCAATGGCAGCATTGAGCGCCAGCAGATTGGTCTGATCAGCTATGCTGGTAATCAGTTTGACCGCACGCGATACTGCTTCGCCTCGCGAATTGAGCTGGGCAATAGTGGTGTTGGTATGATCGATCATGGTTGAAATCCGAGTCATGGCGCTGACCAGTGTTTGCACCGAAGACTGGCTTTCCGCCACGTCTCGTGCGGTCTGGCGCGAAATATCGGTGACCTCCTGCATACGGTCACAAACGATTTTGAGGTCGCGCTGATTGGTCACCAGATTATTCAGCAGATTACGGTTGTTCAGCTCGGACAACCGGGAAGTCATCACATTGCGCATGGCATGCTGGGCATTCTCTTTCATTGCACCAAGAGAAACATTGATGTTTTCCAACGCGGTACGGAAAGTCCCATGCAGGCCGGCAGGCATAGCCTTGCGGAAATAACGCGCTTCACTTGAAGACTTGAAGGACGAATCGACCTCGCGAAAAAAAGTTTCCAGCTGATCCAGCATATCGTTGATGTTCCAGCACAGCTCCCCCAGCCGGTCTTTGCTGGTAATGCTGGTGAAGCGCTGGTCAAAGAAGCCGCGTCCGACATCATTGCTGATTTCCCGCAGTTGCTCCAGGGTTGCCAGCATGGCACTGGATTGGCGCCATTGCAGCACGCTCAGCACCACTCCCACGGCCAGCGCAACGACTGACAGCCAGGGCATTTGCAGCCAGGCGCCAAGCGTTGCCAGCACGAGCAATCCAGCAAAAATGAGCGGTGGCAGTTTCAGCTTAGAGGGTAAGGATAAATTCGTCATAGCCGACCCCTTTCTCCACAAGTATTTGGTTCAAAATGCTTCCCGATGCCGCCATGGCATCGCGCGCCCCTGCCCTGGCCTCTTCTGCCAGCATGGCCCGGTACAAATCGGCCACGGCCGGGATGACATCGGGCCTGGGTTTGCGCCGCACCGAAAGATAGCCGATCACGTTGCCATTCTGGTCATAGGATGGCGTGACATGGGCAAAAACCCAATAAAACCCGCCATCCTTTGACATGTTTTTCACATAAGCGAATACCTCCTGCCTCAGTGCCAGCCTGTCCCACAAGAGTTTGAACACCGCGCGCGGCATGTCCGGATGGCGAATGATGTTGTGCTGCGACCCCAGTAGTTCCTGCTCCGTGTAACCTGAAAACTCAATGAAGATACGGTTACCGTAGGTAATGCGCCCCTTGAGGTCGGTTTTCGAGACGATGAAATCGTCTTCGCGCATCACTCTTTCCTTGTTGGCCGGCGTGACATTTCTTTTCATTTATTCCTTACCCCCTCCATGCCTATCTTTCCCTTATTTATCCATAGGTGGAACTAGCCAGAACAGCAAGTCAGTCTGACACCGCTATTGCATCAAGTGATTCTATTCCCCAGATCCGAGGTGCGACAATAAATAAAAAAGGGCGGGTTTCCCCGCCCTTCTTCCAGAGATATTACATTGATCAGATCAGCGGCACGATCATCAGTGCAACGATGTTAATGATCTTGATCAGCGGGTTCACCGCCGGGCCTGCCGTATCCTTGTATGGATCACCTACGGTGTCGCCGGTCACCGCAGCCTTGTGGGCTTCGGAGCCTTTGCCGCCGAAATTGCCTTCCTCGATGTATTTCTTGGCATTATCCCAGGCGCCACCACCGGTAGTCATGGAAATTGCCACGAAAATTCCGGTGATAATGGTACCGATCAGCACACCACCCAGAGCTTGCGCACCCAGGGTCAGACCAACTATGAGGGGGACAGCAACCGGCAGAAGAGAAGGAACAATCATTTCCTTGATCGCCGCCTTGGTCAGCATATCCACTGCCTTGGAATAGTCAGGCTTGGCCGTTCCTGCCATGATGCCCGGAATTTCCTTGAACTGGCGGCGCACTTCGACCACCACGGAGCCAGCAGCACGGCCCACGGCTTCCATTCCCATGGCAGCGAACAGGTAAGGCACCATGCCGCCGATGAACAATCCAATGATAACCATGTGATTGGACAGGTCGAAGGTCATCGCCTTGGCCAGAGGGTCAATCAGGAGCGCATGAGCATTGATCGAGTGCGTGTAGTCGGCGAACAGCACCAGCGCAGCCAGACCGGCGGAACCAATTGCGTAGCCCTTGGTCACGGCCTTGGTGGTGTTGCCAACTGCATCGAGTGGATCAGTGATGTTGCGGATATCATCCGGCAAACCGGCCATTTCCGCGATACCACCAGCGTTATCGGTGATCGGGCCGTATGCATCAAGCGCCACGATAATCCCGGCCATGGACAGCATGGAAGTCGCTGCAATGGCGATACCGTACAGGCCACCCAGGGCATAGGCGCCGCCAATGGCGGCACATACTGCCAACACGGGAGCGGCGGTGGATTTCATCGACACGCCCAGGCCGGCGATCACGTTGGTGCCATGACCGGTGGTAGAAGCTTCCGCGATGTGACGCACCGGGCTGAACTCGGTTGCCGTGTAGTATTCAGTAATCCACACCAGCGCGGCAGTCAATGCCAAACCAATCAGGGAGGCCAGATACAGGTTCATCGACGTTACCAACTTGCCGTCGATCATCACGCCTTCACCCAGAATCATGGTGGTCACGGGGTAGAAAGCGACCACCGCCAGCAAGCCAGACACGATCAGGCCTTTGTACAGCGCGTTCATGATTTTGGCGCCCGGCTGCGTCTTGACGAAGAAGGTACCGATAATCGACGCGATGATCGAGACACCGCCCAGCACCAGCGGATAGATCACCGCTTCAGGAGAGCCGGTAATCATCAGACCACCCAGCACCATGGTGGCGATAATGGTCACGGCGTAGGTTTCGAACAGGTCGGCTGCCATACCCGCGCAGTCGCCCACGTTGTCGCCCACGTTATCGGCGATCACGGCAGGGTTACGGGGGTCGTCCTCAGGGATGCCGGCTTCGACCTTACCCACCAGGTCAGCGCCGACGTCAGCGCCCTTGGTGAAGATACCGCCACCGAGCCGGGCGAAGATGGAGATCAGCGAGCTACCGAAGGCCAGACCCACCAGTGAATGAGTCGCCTCAGTGGCACTGGAACCCACACCGAGAGTCAGGAAAGCGTAGTAACCGGCCACACCCAGAAGACCCAGGCCCACCACCAGCATGCCGGTAATCGCGCCGCCCTTGAAGGCAACGTTCAACGCGGCGTTAATGCCATCCTTGGCGGCTTCTGCAGTACGCACGTTGGCGCGCACCGAGACGTTCATGCCGATAAAGCCAGTCAGGCCCGACAGGATTGCACCAAGCGCAAAGCCGACCGCAGTCTGCCAGCCCAAAGCCACAAAAATGGCCACGAGAAGAATTACGCCAACGACACCAATCGTGGTGTACTGCCGATTCAGGTACGCTGAAGCACCTTCCTGTACCGCCGCTGCAATTTCCCGCATGCGGTCGTTACCGGTTGGCAACCCCAGAATCCACTTTATTGAAACCGCTCCGTACAGGAGCGCCGCACCCGCACAAACTAGCGCAAACAAAAGACCGACTGACATGATGACCATCCCTTCTTGCTGATATTACTAGGCCAATCCGGGCTGGCCCTACGCCCCCGTTGATCATCCCGCGGCCTGCCTGGCCCGCGGTTAGACCCTGTTTTTATAGTTTTACAACCTACCGATCCTTTTCGGATTCTTGCTTTCAGCTTTTCACCAACATACCGCTTTCGAAACGGTCGCCTGGCTCAAAGCCAAACACCCGATCCAATTGCATCTCGCGGACCAACTGGTCCACCGCTACCTGACCGTGCTCCTTCTGCACCTCCGACAAGACCAGTTTGGCTGAATTGGCATTGTAACCACCAGCAAAACTGGTCTGAATCGTGAGAAGCTGACGTGCCCGGTCAAGCGTCACGGCCAACCATTACAACTTGAACTCCGGTAGCTTCTTGGCGACAGCCACGTTCTTGAGTGTCACATAGTCAGGCAGACCATCCTTGTACGGCGGGTAATCTTCTCCCTGAATCAGTGGTGCAAGGTAACGCTTGCACTTCGCAGTAATGCCAAAGCCATCCTTGGTAATGAAATCCTTGGGCATGAATTTCTCGACGTTCGCCACGTCCTTGAGATCAGCCACGCCGATCTTGTATTTGTATGGCGAATCGGAAAGACGCTGCACCGTCGGCATCACCGAGTTGCGCCCCTTGGCGGCCAGCTCCACGGCTGCCTTGCCAAGCTGGTAAGCCTGCTTGACGTCGGTCTTGGAAGCGATATGCCGCGCGGCACGCTGCAGGTAATCCGCTACCGCCCAGTGGAACTTGTAGCCCAAAGCATCCTTGATCATATTAGCCACCACTGGCGCAGCTCCACCCAGCTGGGCATGACCGAAGGCATCGCGAGTGCCCTGCTCGGCAAGGAACTTGCCGTCCGGGTAGTGACAGCCCTCTGATACCACGATGGTGCAGAAACCATGCTGTTTGACGTTTTCATCCACTTTGGCAAGGAACTTCTTCTGATCGAATTCCACTTCAGGGAACAGGATCACCACTGGAATGCCATGATCTTCCACCAGGCCGCCCGCAGCAGCGATCCAGCCAGCGTGGCGCCCCATCACCTCGATGACAAACACCTTGGTGGATGTTTTTGCCATGGACTTGACATCAAATGAAGCCTCAAGGGTGGATACGGCGATGTATTTAGCGACAGACCCGAAACCCGGGCAGCAATCGGTGATCGGCAAATCATTGTCGACAGTCTTGGGAACATGGATGGCCTGGATCGGATAACCCATGGCTTCGGACAGCTGGGAAACCTTGAAACAGGTATCGGCTGAATCACCGCCACCGTTATAGAAGAAGTAGCCGATATTGTGTGCCTTGAATACTTCGATCAGGCGCTCATATTCGCGCTTGTTGGCCTCCAGCGACTTGAGCTTGAACCGGCAGGACCCAAAAGCGCCAGATGGCGTATGACGCAGGGCGGCAATCGCTTCCGCTGATTCCTTTGAGGTGTCGATCAGGTCTTCGGTCAGTGCACCGATGATACCGTTGCGACCGGCATAAACCTTGCCAATAACGTCCTTGTGTTTGCGCGCGGTTTCAATCACGCCACAGGCGGAAGCATTGATGACGGCTGTCACACCGCCAGATTGAGCATAAAACGCATTCTTTTTTGCCATCCCATCCTCCAAATGTTTTCGTTTCAGGCGGACCTGGTACTGCGTTGGTCCGCTTCCATTTTCAATAATAGAGACACGCATTCCGCCAGATCATCGTATTCGCGGCGGCCGGTGCCATACTGCTCTCTTTTGGAATAGAAAAACTGGCTGCGATAAAGGCCGTCCCCAACCTTGAAAATCACAAAATGCGCCGTACCGTCGGTCCAGTACAGCGTCGGACAGGAAGTCACTTCGCGGTCGGCAGGGTCAAGGCGAATATCGGAATCCGCCACCTGGACCTCGACCACACCGGCACCAAAACGCTCCTTGACCGCGGTTTCCACCACCCACAGCTGGGCGCTGGTGATGTCCGGGACGCTTGCTCTTTTCTTCATCACAGCCAGAGTTTTATTTCAGCGCCGCAAAAATGGCGTCGCGGATCTGATCCACTTTGCCGACGCCGGCGATCTTCACGCACTTGGGTGCGCCAGCCGCACCAGATACGGACCAGTCGGAGTAGTACTTGACCAGCGGCTCGGTCTGGGCGTGGTAGATGTCCAGACGCTTCTTGACCGTTTCTTCCTTATCGTCGTCACGCTGGATCAGGTCTTCACCCGTCTCGTCATCCTTGCCGGCCACTTTTGGCGGGTTGAACACGACGTGGTAGGTGCGGCCGGAAGCCACGTGCACGCGACGGCCCGACATGCGCTTGACGATTTCCTCGTCAGCCACGTCGATTTCGACCACGTAATCAATCGGCACGCCGGCTGCCTTCATGGCCTCAGCCTGGGGAATGGTGCGTGGAAAGCCGTCAAACAGGTAGCCGTTCTTGCAATCATCCTGGGTCAGGCGTTCTTTCACCATGCCGATAATGATGTCATCGGATACCAGACCGCCTGCATCCATGATTTTCTTGGCGGCCACGCCCAACTCCGAGCCTGCCTTGACGTGGGCACGCAACATGTCGCCGGTAGAAATCTGCGAAATGCCAAACTTTTCCTTGATATAGTTGGCCTGTGTACCTTTACCGGCTCCCGGACCACCGAGAAGAATCATACGCATTGTCTACCTCCTGAATTTTATTGAAGTGCTGATACCATTGCGGATAAGAATATCTTGTTTTTCTAACTTACAGTCAAGGTTATTGCAATTAGCTTACGCTGCACATTTAATTTTTTTTATAAAGAGATAAGCCCGTTATTATTTTGCCCCTGTCCTGAACAGACTGCGCACTCGCTCCAGGTCTTCCGCCGTATCCACCCCTGCTGCCGGCAGCTGTGAAGTTACAGCAACGCTGATCCTGTAACCATGCCACATGGCACGTAACTGCTCCAGCGCCTCGTACCGTTCAATCGCCGCCGGCGCCAAACTGGCATACGTCTTGAGAAACCCGGCGCGATAGGCGTAGATACCGATATGGCGGTACACCGGCATGTCCACTGGAAATTCATCGGCGGCAAACGCATCGCGTGCATAGGGAATCGGTGCACGGCTGAAATACAGGGCATAGCTCTCCCGATCCAGCACCACTTTTACCACATTTGGGTTGAACATCTCGTCCCGTTCATGAATCCGGTGACAAGCAGTGGAAATCGCTGCTAGCTGATGGTCATGCAGATGCTTCGCCACGGCGCCGATCAAGGCGGGATCGATCAGCGGTTCATCGCCCTGCACGTTGACGACCAGCGTGTGCTCGTCCCAGCCGCGCTGTGCAGCCACTTCGGCGATGCGATCGGTGCCGGAGGCATGGTCCGGCGAAGTCATGCACACATTCAAGCCATGGTCACGTGCCGCATCGGCGACGCCGTCATGGTCAGTGGCGATCCACACCTCTTCTGCCCCGCTTTGCATCGCCCGTTCCGCCACTCTCACCACCATGGGCTTGCCGGCTATATCCGCCAGCGGCTTGCCGGGCAGGCGAGTAGATGCGTAGCGTGCGGGAATAACGACCTTGAACATAGTGAACAGCGAATTGTGAGCAGTGAGCGGCACAAAACTGCTTACCGCTTACTGCTCACATTTCACCCAATCTCCTCGTCAGCGGGCAGCTTGCGCGCCTCCTCCTCCAGCATCACAGGAATATCATCCTTGACCGGATAAGCCAGGCGGCAGGGCTTGCAGATCAGTTCCTGTACCGCCTTCTTGTAAACCAACGGCCCCTTGCACAAGGGGCACACCAAAATTTCAAGTAGTTTCGCGTCCATCCAGTTTCCTTAGTAGTTCCAGAATTTTTGGTCCGAATTCCGGATCCATTTCAGCCGTAACCGGCAAGACCCAGTATCGGTTGTCAGCAAATGCTGCGCACTTCACGGCATCCTTCTCTGTCATCAGCAACGCGTCAGCATCGGGCCAATCCAGATCACCCGGCAAGTAAACGTGATGATCGGGAAAAACATGCGTGACAAAATCCAGTCCCAAACCGTGCAAATGATCAAAAAATCGCTGCGGATGGCCAATACCGGCCAAGGCATGCAACTTCAACCCCGCCAGGTCCGCCGCCGGTCGCGTCTCGCCTGAGCGCAGGTTGGTCAACCGTTCCCCAGTTAAATGCATCTGATATTGGGCAGCCAACCCCTCAAGAGCATCACCGCCATTTACCACTACCGCATCCACCCGGTTCAGGCGCCACAAGCCTTCGCGCAAGGGGCCGGACGGCAACAATCTACCATTGCCAAATCGGCGCTGCCCATCCACCACTGCAATTTCGACGTTTCGCCGCAGGCGATAATGCTGCAAACCGTCATCGCAAAGAATTACATTACAGTCCGGGTGCGCTGCCAGCAGGGCACGCCCTACTGCCGCACGGTTACGCCCTACCCAGACGGGGCTGGCGGATTTGCGTGCCAGTAAAACAGGTTCATCCCCTTTCAAAGCTGGATCGTCAACCGGGCCAACCGGACACGCCTCCACGGCACGACTGCCATAACCGCGGCTTACAATGCCCGGCCTATAGCCCTGTTTCCGCAGGAACTGCGCCAGCCAGAGCACCAGCGGCGTCTTGCCGCTGCCGCCGACAGTGATATTTCCCACCACGATCACTGGCACCGGCAGTGATCCGGAAGCCATCAAGCCATATCTGAACGCCACCCGGCGCGAAGCAGAAAGCAGCCAGAACAGAGCGCTGAACGGCAACAACACGAGCTGCCACAAACCATGGCGGTACCACTGTTTTTCCAGCCAGGCAGACCCTGCGGTCACTTGCCGTTCTTCGCCTGGGTGGCGAAACTGATGCGATTGAAACCCGCCAGACGCGAAGCTTCCATGATATTGATTACGGACTGGTGAGTGGCCTCGGCATCTGCATTAATCACAACTACAGGGTCGGTCCGCCCCCCCGCCGCACGGCGCAGCGCCTCGCTCAATACATCCACCCCGAGCTTGGCCACGGGAGCACGATTGATGACGTAATGGCCGGAAGCATCGACCGCAACTATGATTTCGTTCGGCTTTTCCGCCTGTTTCTCGGCATCAGCAGTTGGCAGATTGATTTGCAATTCGGCAATCTGGGAAAAGGTGGTGGTCACCATGAGGAATATCAGGATCACCAGCAACACATCGATCATCGCTATCAGGTTGATTTCTGGATCTTCCTTCAGCCTGCCACGTTGGAAATTCATGCGGGACGCCTTATTTCCGTTCGCCGTGAACCATGTCCACCAGCTTGATCGATTGCTGCTCCATTTCCATCACCAGGGAATCCACCTTGCCACGGAAATAGCGATAAAAAATCATGCTTGGAATCGCCACAATCAGGCCCATGGCCGTATTATAAAGCGCTACTGAAATGCCGTGAGCCAGTTGGGCGGGACTGCCTCCGGATGGGGTAAGCGCACCGAAAATTTCCACCATCCCGATCACCGTGCCGAGCAGCCCCAGGAGTGGACTGATTGAAGCAATCGTGCCAAGAGTGGTGAGGAAACGCTCCATTTCGTGAGTGACTGCGCGCCCCGAATCTTCGATGGCTTCCTTCATCATTTCCCGCGAACTGTTGACGTTGCGCAAACCCGCCGCAAAGATACGCCCGAGAAGAGAATGCCGCTCCAGATTTGCAATCATCTCATCGTTGACGCCGTCCTGCCGCAGCCATTCACGCACTTTAGGCAACAGGCTCTTGGGCGCCACCAGGCCGCCATACAGCGACCACGAGCGCTCGCCGATAATCGCCAGAGAAATCACCGACGCAATAATCAGCGGCCAGATTGGCCAACCGGCAGCTTGAATGATGGATAACACGCCCACACCCCTGTAAATTTTAACCCCGTAACTTTAGCCTGCCACCTCGTTTTCAGCAAGGGCAGCGATTTCTGCCCTGCCTTGAAATCCTTATCTGCAAAAACAAAAAAACCTGCCCGATGCTGCGGCAGGTAAAAGGGGGATCGTTTAACCCTGACTTTTCTGGCTAATTTTTCCTGATATAAAAAGCGAGAACACCAGGGTCAATTTCTTGAATGTCCAGAAGCTCATGACCACTGCTTTTTATCCATGATTCGATGTCATCTCGCGTAGCGGGGCAACTGCTGACCAACTTCAGAATTTCTCCACCCTGCATGCCCTGAAGCAACTTTCTCGCTTCGACAATGGGGCCTGGGCAGGCCGTGCCTCTCATATCCAATTCAACATTAAAAGCGGAAGGGGGGCGCCGGCCCTTGCGGATAAAATACTCATCCGCACCGTTGGCATCCTTGTCGGTGCGGATGACTTCGTTATCGGTCAGCTTAATCCAGGAGAACAAATCATCTTTCGTGCCGGGGCAGTCAGAAACCAGACAGAGCACTTCGCCGGGGCTGAGCCCGTCCAGTACTTTTTTTGCACCCAGCAAGGGATGCGGGCAAGACAGCCCGGTTAAATTCAATATGCCATTGGCACCCATCAGAAGCGGTTGGTTCACGACTCAAACCCTCAACTACGATAAATAAACAAAACTAATGATGCCATAACATTAGTTAATTTACAAGAGAGGGGTGAGATCGGCGCATGAAAAAGCCACCTGCCCTGAAATTGGCAAATGGCCCTCGATGGCATTGAATATACAGATTGGGGTGTTATTTCCAGGAAAAAAGGAGAAGGCTCCCTATTGAGAGCCTTACGTTAATTACACGATTTTTTTGCTATAGAGCCCAGGCTCACCCGCTCCAGCCCAGCCAGATCGCGAATTGTCTCCACCGCAGCATAGCCATGCTGGCGCAATATCTCGCGGCAGCCCTCTCCCTGATTGTAGCCATGCTCAAACAGCAGCCAGCCACCCGGATTGAGGTGTTGTGGTGCGACAGCGGTGATGCGGCGGATATCATCCAGGCCGTCCGCCCCGGATGCCAGCGCGGAGATGGGTTCGAAGCGCACATCACCGCGTTGCAGGTGGGGGTCGGCGGCTTCCACATAGGGGGGATTGGAAACGATGAGATCGAAGGTTTCCCCTTCGAGCACGCCGAACCAGTTGCTGTGCAGGAGCCGCAGATTGGGCACTCCCAGCCGGGCCGCATTCTCCCGCGCCACGGCCAGCGCCTCCGGTGACTGATCGACGGCGGTCACTGCCGCCTGCGGCCGGTTCCTGGCGATGCTGATGGCAATGGCACCGCTGCCGGTGCCGAGATCCAGCACGCTGCAGGGCAGGTTTTCGGGGATTTTTTGCAGCGCAAGTTCGACCAGAAGTTCAGTTTCAGGACGCGGAATCAATACGACGGGGGTGGTTTTGAATTCCAGGCCGAAAAACTCCCGGTTCCCGACGATGTAGGCGATGGGTTCGCCCGCGAGGCGGCGGGTCAGCAGGTCTGTGTAGCTTTGTGCGGCGGATTCCGCCAAAGCATCGCGGTCATGGCCGATGAGCCAGGAACGCGCCACGCCAAGCGCGTGGCTGAGCAGTATCTGGATTTCCAGCCGCGCTTCACGCAGGTCGAGGCCAAGAGCCTGCCGCAGTTTCTGGCTATCCTGCACCAGAACCTCGGCCAGCGTTGCCAATCAGCCTTCTCCGGCCAGGCTGGCCAGCATTTCCGCCTGGTGCTCGGCCATCAGCGCGCCGGTGAGCTCGTCCATGTCGCCGTCCATGATCTGGTCGATCTTGTACAGGGTCAGATTGATGCGGTGGTCGGTGATGCGCCCTTGCGGGAAGTTGTAGGTGCGGATGCGCTCGGAGCGGTCGCCGCTGCCGATCAGGGATTTGCGCGTTGCGGCTTCCTTGGCATTGCGTTCGCGCAACTGCCCGTCCATGATGCGCGCAGCCAGCACGCTCATGGCCTGGGCCTTGTTCTTGTGCTGCGAGCGGTCGTCCTGGCATTCCACCACGATGCCGGTGGGCAGGTGGGTGATGCGGATCGCCGAGTCGGTCTTGTTGATATGCTGGCCGCCCGCGCCGGAGGCGCGGAAGGTGTCGATGCGCAGGTCGGCCGGATTCAGGTTGACCTCGGCCAGCTCATCCGCTTCCGGCATGATGGCGACGGTGCAGGCGGAAGTGTGGATGCGGCCCTGGGTTTCGGTCGCCGGGACGCGCTGCACGCGGTGTCCTCCGGACTCGAACTTGAGCTTGGAATAGGCGCCCTGGCCGATGATCTTGGCGATCACTTCCTTGTAGCCGCCCATTTCGCCCGGGCTTTCCGAGACGATTTCCACCTGCCAGCGCTGGCGCTCGGCGTAGCGCGTGTACATGCGGAACAGGTCGCCGGAGAACAGCGCAGACTCGTCGCCGCCGGTGCCGGCGCGGATTTCCAGGAACACGTTGCGCTCGTCGTTGGGGTCCTTGGGCAGCAGCAGCTTCTGCAGATCGAGCTCGATCTGTTCCAGTCGCGCCTTTCCTTCCTCGATCTCCGCCGCGGCGAATTCCTTCATTTCCGGGTCGGCCAGCATTTCCTGCGCGTCGCGTATGTCCTGCTCGCACTGCTGCCAGGCATGGTACTG
This sequence comes from Sulfuricella sp., assembly GCA_041651995.1. NCBI lineage: Bacteria > Pseudomonadati > Pseudomonadota > Betaproteobacteria > Nitrosomonadales > Sulfuricellaceae > Sulfuricella > Sulfuricella sp. Next base: position 40,439 of record JBAZID010000009.1, read on the forward strand.
CGCCACCACCGGCGTGATATCCGCATGCTCACGCGTGAGCTTGCGGTAGTTGTCCATGTTGCTGGTGATATCGGCGCTGGAAAGGAGCAAATTGAGCTCCTCCAGCCGCTCGCTGAGGGAAGCGAGCTTGGCCAGGATAGATGATTTCATTTGGAGCTATTCGTGGTGGATTTGGTAAAGCCTGCGCAGCATGGCTTCAAGCTGCTGGCGATCTTCGCCGCTGGCGTGGCTTAGCGCGTGGCTGGGGTTATGCAGGAACTTGTTGGTCAGCGCCCGCGCCATCAGTTCCATCACCTCCTGCGGATCTTCACCCCGGGCCAGCATGCGCTGGGCATGTTCCAGTTCCTGGCGGCGCACGCGGTCGGCATGGTCGCGCAGGGCGCGGATGGTCGGCACCACTTCGCGGTTTTCCATCCATTCCACGAAGCTGCGCACGCGCGATTCGACGATGGCCTCGGCCTCGGCGGCCGCGACCTGGCGGCTGTCCAGGCCCTCCTGCACCACCTGGGAAAGGTCGTCCACGCTGTAGAGAAAAACGTCGTCCATCTCGCCCACTTCTTCCTCGATGTCGCGCGGCACGGCGAGATCGACCATGAACATGGGGCGGTGCTTGCGCGCCTTGATGGCGCGCTCCACCATACCCTTGCCCAGGATCGGCAGCGGGCTGGCGGTGGAGGTGACGATAATGTCGTAGGCGGCGAGGTGATCGGGCAGATCGTTGAGGGTGATGGCACCGCCACCAAAGCGCTGCGCCAGCGTGGCGGCGCGTTCCAGGGTGCGGTTGGCAACCAGGATGTGCTTGGGGTGCTGGGCAGCAAAGTGGTTGGCGCACAGCTCGATCATTTCGCCCGCGCCGATGAACAGCACGTTCTGCTCGTGAATGCTGGGGAAAATGCGCTGCGCCAGGCGCACCGCGGCGGCGGCCATGGACACCGAATTGGCGCCGATGGCGGTGGTGCCGCGCACCTCCTTGGCCACCGAGAAAGTGCGCTGGAACAGCTTGTGCAGCAGCGTGCCCATGGTGCCGGCCTGCTCGGCGGTTCTGACCGCCTGCTTGAGCTGGCCGAGAATCTGGGTTTCGCCCAGCACCATGGAATCCAGGCCGCTGGCGACGCGGAATGCATGCTTCACCGCATCCTGCTTGGGCAGGGTGTAAAGGTAGGGCTCGATGGCGTGGGTCTTGAGCTGATGAAAATCGGCCATCCACTCGATTGCCTGCCGAGGCTCGTCGGTGTTGCAATACACCTCGGTGCGGTTGCAGGTGGAGAGGATCGCCGCCTCCTTCACCGGACGATGGTCCACCAGGTCCAGCAGGGCCTGCTTCACGCTTTCGGCATGGAACGCCACTTGCTCGCGAATGGCAAGCGGCGCGGTGTGGTGATTGATGCCGAAGGCGAATAGCTGCATTTAGAAAAGATGGCCTGTTAAATGGCTGAAAGTATACCGGAAATCAGGGTCAAGAAGGCATTTTCAAGACACAAAACGCGCTACCAGCCCCTGCGAAAAATCCCCCGGCGGCAAGGGAATGCGCACTCTCCAGCCACTGCCCGGAGCGGCGTCGATGGCCTCGCCCTCCAGGTTTTCCATGCGCTCCAGCCGCACCACCCGGTTGCCGGAGGGCAGGAGCAACTCCAGCCGGTCGCCCACCACAAAGCGGTTCTTGACGTTGATCTCGGCCATCTGGCTGGCGGCATCGAAGCTCACGATATCGCCAACGTACTGGCTCTTGGCGCTTTCCGAATAGCCGCGCATGTAGTTCTGATGCTCGGCAGTATGGTGGCGCTGGTAGAAGCCGTCGGTATAGCCGCGATTGGCCAGGGTTTCCAGCGAGGACAGATGGTTCAGGTCAAAAGTCCGCCCTGCCAGCGCATCGTCGATGGCGCAACGGTACACCTGCGCGGTGCGCGCAACATAATAGATCGACTTGGTGCGACCCTCGATCTTGAGCGAGTCAATGCCCATTTTGGTCAGACGCTCGACATGCTCCACCGCGCGCAAATCCTTGGAATTCATGATGTAGGTGCCGTGCTCGTCTTCCATCACCGGCATCAGCTCGCCCGGACGGTTCTGCTCTTCCAGCAGGTAGACCTTGTCCGCCAGCGGGTGGCGCGGCAGGCTGCCACAATCGGACAGAGCGCTTTCCTGCATCTGCGCCGAAAAATCGGCGCGGATCACGCCCGCTGCATCCTCCTCGCCTTCATGCACCTTGTAATCCCAGCGGCAGGAGTTGGTGCAGGTCCCCTGATTGGGATCGCGGTGGTTGAAATAGCCAGACAGCAGGCAGCGGCCCGAATAGGCGATGCACAACGCGCCGTGGACGAATACTTCGAGTTCCATATCCGGGCACAGCTGGCGGATCTCCTCGATCTCGTCGAGCGACAGCTCGCGCGACAGGATCACGCGCGTCAGCCCCATGCTTTGCCAGAATTTCACCGCCGCGTAGTTCACCGTATTGGCCTGCACGGAAAGATGGACCGGCACTTCCGGCCATTTCTCGCGCACCATCATGATCAGGCCGGGGTCGGCCATGATCAGGGCATCGGGATTCATGGCGATGACCGGCTCCATGTCGGCCAGGTAAGTCTTGACCTTGGCGTTGTGCGGCATGAGGTTGCTGGCGACAAAGAACTTCTTGCCCAGGGCGTGGGCTTCCGCAATGCCGGTTTCCAGTTGGTCGAGCTTAAATTCGTTGTTACGCGCGCGTAATGAGTAGCGCGGCTGGCCGGCATACACCGCATCGGCGCCAAAAGCATAGGCGGTGCGCATTTTTTCCAGCGAACCGGCAGGCAAGAGAAGTTCGGGTTGTTTCATTGGGTGGTAAAATTGTGCAAAGGAAAAATTATACCACCCCCTATGAGCCAGCCTTCTTTCATCCACCTCCGCCTCCACAGCGAATACTCCATAACCGACGGCATCGTGCGTCTGGACGCGGGCAAGGACCATGCCTGCCCGCCGGTGGAGCGCGCCAAGGCCGATGGCATGCCCGCCCTGGCGCTGACCGATCTGAGCACCCTGTTCGGCATGGTGAAGTTCTACAAGGCGGCGCGGAGCGGTGGCGTCAAACCACTCATCGGCTGCGACGTATGGATAGAGAACGAGGCCAACCGCGACCAGCCGGGCCGTCTGCTGCTGCTGTGCCAGAATCGGACCGGTTATGGCAACCTGTGCGAGCTGCTGTCGCAGGCTTTCCGCGGCAACCAGTACCGGGGCCGGGCGGAAATCAGGAAGGAGTGGCTGGCCTCATCTTTCGGTGACGGACTGATCGCCCTGTCCGGCGCGCATCTGGGCGATATCGGCCAGGCATTTCTGAACGGCAACGAAGCGCAGGCGCGCCAGCTGGCGCTGGAATGGGCCAAGTGTTTTCCGCAGCGCTTTTACCTCGAACTGCAGCGCCCCGGCTCCAACGCGGCGGAAGAATACGTGCAGCAGGCGCTGCTTCTGGCCGGGGAGCTCGACCTGCCGGTGGTGGCCACCCACCCCATCCAGTTTCTCGACCAGGATGATTTCCGCGCCCACGAAGCGCGCGTGTGCATTGCCGAGGGTTACGTGCTGGGCGACCAGCGGCGCCCCAGGAACTTTACCGAGCAGCAGTATTTCAAGAGCCAGGCCGAGATGGCCGAGCTGTTCGCCGACATCCCCGAGGCGCTGGAAAACAGCGTCGAGATCGCCAAGCGCTGCAACCTGACCGTTGAGCTGGGCAAGAGCAAGCTGCCGCTGTTTCCCATCCCCGAGGGGATGAGCGAAAGCGAGTACCTGATCAAGCGCGCCGAGGACGGGCTGGCGGAGCGCATGAAAGAGCTGTATCCGGACGAGGCGAAACGCGCCGAGCAGTATCCCACCTATACGGACCGGCTCAAGTTCGAAACCGACACCATTGTGCAAATGGGCTTTCCCGGCTACTTCCTGATCGTGGCGGACTTCATCAACTGGGCCAAGCACAACCAGGTGCCCGTCGGCCCGGGACGGGGTTCCGGCGCCGGTTCGCTGGTGGCCTACAGCCTCGGCATCACCGACCTCGATCCGCTGCGCTACGCCCTGCTGTTCGAGCGCTTCCTCAACCCGGAGCGGGTGTCCATGCCCGACTTCGACGTGGATTTCTGCCAGGAAACCCGCTACAAGGTGATCGAGTACGTGCGCCGCCAGTACGGCGCCGACGCGGTATCGCAGATCGCCACCTTCGGCACCATGGCCGCCAAGGCGGTGCTGCGCGACGTGGGACGCGTGCTGGACATGCCTTATCTCTTCTGCGACGGCCTTTCCAAGCTGATCCCCGCCCAGCCGGGCAAATTCGTCAGCCTCAACCAAGCGCTGGAAGAAGTGCCCGAGCTCAAGGAACGCTACGACAACGAGGAGGAAGTGCGCGAACTGTTCGAGCTGGCGCTCAAGCTCGAAGGCATGACGCGCAATGTCGGCATGCACGCCGGCGGGGTGCTGATCGCGCCCGGCAAGCTGACCGACTTCTGCCCGCTGTATGTGGCCTCCGGCGCCGATGCGGTCACGGTATCCCAGTTCGACAAGGACGACGTGGAAGCCGTAGGGCTGGTGAAGTTCGACTTCCTCGGCCTCCGGAACCTGACCATCATCGAGCTGGCGCTGAAATACCTCAAGCGGCTCGACCCGACTTTCACCGGGCCACTCGACACCCAGCATTTCGACGATCCGGCAGCCTACGAAATTCTGAAGAAAGCCAACACCACGGCGGTGTTCCAGCTGGAATCGGACGGCATGAAAAAACTGCTGGCCAAGCTCCAGCCGGACCGTTTCGAGGACATCATCGCGGTGCTCGCGCTGTATCGCCCCGGCCCGCTCGGTTCGGGCATGGTGGACGATTTCATCCTGCGCAAGAAGGGCCTGCAGAAGATCGACTATTTCCACGAGGATCTGAAAGCCTGCCTGTCGCCCACCTACGGCGTGATCGTGTATCAGGAACAGGTGATGCAGATTTCGCAGATCATCGGCGGCTACACCCTGGGCGGCGCCGACATGCTGCGCCGCGCCATGGGCAAGAAGAAGCCCGAGGAAATGGCCAAGCACCGCGAAACCATCGCCGCGGGCGCCAGGGAGAAGGGCTACGACCCGGCGCTGGCCGAGAAGCTGTTCGACCTGATGACCAAGTTTGCCGAATACGGCTTCAACAAGTCGCACACCGCCGCCTACGCCGTGGTCTCCTACCAGACCGCCTGGCTCAAGGCGCACCACACCGCCGCCTTCATGGCCGCCACCCTGTCCTCGGAACTGGACAACACTGACCAGCTCAAGGTGTTCTACGAGGATACACTGGCCAACAAGGTCAAGGTGCTGGGGCCGGACATCAACGTCTCCAATTACCGCTTCGAGCCGGTATCACGCTCGGCGATCCGCTACGGCCTGGGCGCGGTCAAGGGCACCGGCGAGCAGGCAGTGCTGTCCATCGAGGCCGAGCGCAAGGCCGGCGGCCCGTTCCGCGACCTGTTCGATTTCTGCCGCCGCGTGGACAAGCGCATCGTCAACCGGCGCACCATCGAGGCGCTGATTTGCGCTGGCGCTTTTGATTTGATTACCGACCATCGTGCCAGCCTGCTGGCTTCAGCCGGACTGGCAATGGAATCCGCCGAACAGCATAACCGTTCGATAAATCAGGCCAGCCTGTTTGGTGAGGATAGCGCCGGGGATTCGGCTGAAATCCTGGTGGATGTACCACGCTGGGGCGAAGCGGAACAACTGCAGTTTGAAAAGAAAAGCCTGGGCTTCTATTTCAGCGGCCACCCCTACGACAGCTACCGCAAGGAACTGTCCACTTTCATCCGCACCAGGCTCTCCGACCTGGCGCCGCAACACCAGCCGGTTTACATGGCAGGCATCATCTACGCCATCCGCACCCAGATGACGCGGCGCGGCAAGATGGCTTTCATCACCCTCGATGACGGCAGCGGACGCCAGGATGTATCGGTCTTCAGCGAACTGTTCGACAGCAATCGCGAGCTGCTGAGGGAAGACCAGCTGCTGATCGTGGAGGGCAAGGTGAGCAAGGACGACTACGCCGGCGGCTTCCGGGTGGTGGCCGAAAAACTGCTTGGCCTGGCCGGCGCGCGTACCCGCTTCGCCAAGGCCATGCTGCTGAAATGCAACGGCGGCAGCAATGCGGGCAAGCTGAAGGACCTGCTGACCCCCTACCGCAACGGCGGCTGCCCGGTGCGCATCGCCTACCGCAACGGCGGCGCGACCTGCGAACTGCAACTGGGCGACGAGTGGCGCGTCAGCCTGCACGACGAATTACTGAGTTCGCTGCACGAGCAACTGCAAAAGGAAAACGTGCAGATCGTGTATTGAAGCTTTAACCTTAAAGAGCTTCAACTCAAACCACGGAGAACACGGAGGTCACAGAGAAAGGCCATCTTGAACTTTTAAATATGCTTCACCCAACGAGTGAATGCATGTGTATGTACAACCTACTGTTTTTACTCCGTGTTCTCCGTGAACTCCGTGGTTGTCTGTTTTTTCCAAGTTACAAGCCGCCTGCTTCAGCGCGCGGAAACATCACCACATGATCCGCTTCCAGCCGGATGCCGATCTTCTCCCCGTCGGCGTGATTATGATGGCTGGGCACCAGGGATAGCACTTTCTGCCCGCTTGGGAGCAGCAGGGTGTAGAGAATGTCGGCGCCGCGAAAGGCCTTGTGCGCCACCATGGCCTGCATGGGGCTGGCATCGTCGTGCACGATGTCGTCGGGGCGCAGCAGCACTTCCACCTGGCGCTGGTTGCGGCACGCTTCTGGAATGTTTCCGGCCAGGATGCCCAGCTCGGTTTCCACGCGATCTCCACTCAATGCCGTGCCCGGAATCAGCACGCCCTCGCCGATGAAGTCCGCGACGAAGCGGCTGGCGGGCTGGTGATAGAGATTGTAGGCGCTGTCCCATTGCTGCAGCACGCCCTGGTGCATGACGCCGATTTCGTCGGCGATGGCGAAGGCCTCGTGCTGGTCGTGGGTGACGAGGAGCGCGGTGGCGTTCTGCTGCTTGAGGATGTCGCGCACTTCCTGGCCGAGCCGCTCGCGCAGTTCCACGTCGAGGCTGGAAAACGGCTCGTCCAGCAGCAGCAGCGCGGGGCACGGCGCCAGGGCGCGGGCCAGCGCCACGCGCTGCTGCTGGCCGCCGGACAGCTCGTGCGGGAACTTGCGCCCGCTGTCGGGCAGGCCCACCACTTCCAGCAGCTCAGCCACGCGCAGGGCGCGCTCCTGCCGGTTGGCGCCATGCAGGCCGAAGGCCACGTTATCTGCCACGCTGAGATGGGGAAACAGGGCGTAATCCTGGAACACCATGCCGATGCGCCGCTGTTCGGGCGGAAGCATGAAGCCGGGCCGGCTCACGCTGGCGCCGTTGAGCAGTATCTCCCCGCCGCTGACCGGCTCGAAGCCGGCCACGCCGCGCAGCACGGTGGTCTTGCCGCAACCGGAGGGGCCGAGCAGGCAGCCGATACTTCCCTGGGCGAGGCTGAAGGAAAGCCCCTTCACCACCGCCTGGCTGCCATAGGCCTGGCGAATTTCATGCACTTCCAGCAGCGGCACGCCGGGAACGGGGATGGGGCATTGAATGGAAGAAGTCATCAGGATTTGTCCGTATTCTTGATCAGCAGGGCGATCGGCAGCAGGCCGGCCAGCACCAGCGCCACGGCGGGCAGGGCTGCGCGCTCCCATTCGCCTTCCGAGGTCATTTCAAAAATGCGCACCGCCAGCGTGTCCCAGCCGAAGGGACGGGTCATCAGGGTGATCGGCATCTCCTTCATGACATCCACGAACACCAGCGCCGCGGCCGACAGCAGGCCGCCGCGCAGCATCGGCAGATGCACGCGGCGCACCATGGCGAGGCCGGACAGGCCCAGGCTTTGCGCCGCCTCGTCGAGGTTGCGGGTGACGCGCTGCATGGCGCTGTCGAGCGGGTTGTAGCCCACCGCCAGGAAGCGCGTGAGGTAGGCAGGCAGCATGACCAGCAGCGTACCCTGCAAAATCAGGCCACTGTCGATGCCGAACCAGTTTCTGGCCGCGCCGATGAGCTGCTGGTCGAGCCAGGCCAGGGGGATGACGATGCCCACCGCCAGCACCGGGCCGGGCACGGCATAGCCCAGCGTGGCGATGCGCGCCATGGCGCGCGTCCAGCCATCGCCGTGCTGGCGCTGGGCATAGCTCAGCACCAGTGCGGCGGCGACGATCAGCGCGGCGGCCAGCGCGCCCAGCAGCAGGGAATGCCAGAGGAAACCCAGGTAGCGTGCGTCGAAATCCTGGGCCACCACTTTTTCCGCCCACAACAAAAGCTGCGCAACCGGGATGACGAATGCCAGCAACAGCACCAGCGCGGAAAAGCCGCTTGCCAGCCAGGCACTGGGGCCACGCAGGATGATTCTTTCCATCCGGCTGTGGCGTCCGGCCTGGGTGAAGCGCAGGCCGCGGCGCGAAACCTGCTCTGCGGCGATCAGGGCGAAAACCAGCAGGATCAGCACCGAAGCGAGCTGGGACGCGCCCTGCAGCGAAAACAGCCCGAACCAGGTCTTGTAGATGGCGGTGGTGAAGGTGTCGTAATTGAACACCGCGACCGTGCCGAAATCCGCCAGCGTTTCCATCAGGGCCAGCAGCAGCCCGGCCATGATCCAGGGACGGGCCAGCGGCAACGCCACCTTGAAGAACCCCGCCCTGCGGCTGTAGCCCAGCGACTGCGCTGCTTCCAGCGCGCGCTTACCCTGGGTGAGGAAGGCATTGCGTGCCAGCAGGTAAACGTAGGGGTAGAGGGCCAGGCTCATCACCATGATCACCCCCCCGGCAGAACGGATGGCGGGAAAAACCAGCGGCCCGCCGGCCAGTTCGCGCAGGACGGTTTGCAGCGGGCCGGTGAAATCGAGCAGGGCGACATAGACAAAGGCCGTGACGTAGGCCGGTAGTGCCAGCGGCAAGAGCAGCGCCCAAGAGAAAAAGCGCCGCCCCGGGAATTCGCACACGGCAGTCAGCCAGGCCAGGCTGACGCCCAGCAGCGTGACGCCTATGCCCACGCCCAGCACCAGGCGCAGGGTATTGCCGAGCAGGCCGGGCAGCACATGCTCCAGCAGGTGCGGCCAGACATCACGCTCCGGGCTGAACAGCGACGCCAGCACCACTGCCAGCGGAACGATGATCAGGAGCGCGATGCCGGTCGCTGCCAGGCGCCAGCCGTGGCGTTTCATCGATAGCCGGCGCGGTCCATCAGCTTGACCGCCGCCGCCTGAAGTTCGCCCGCCCTGGCGACATTCAGCGGGTTCTGTCTGAAGCCGCCCCAGGCGGCCACCAGCGGATCAGCCTTGACGGCGGGATTGACCGGGTATTCCAGGTTCACGTCGGCAAACAGGTTCTGCGCCCTGGCCGAGGACAGCCATTCCAGCAGGGCCACGGCCTCCTTCTCATGCCTGGCATGCCTGACCACGCCCGCGCCGGAAACATTTACATGCACCCCGCTGCCCTGCTGGTTGGGCCAGAAAATGCCCAGCGCCAGGCCGGCCTTCTTCTCCATCAGGCGCCCGAAATAATAGGTGTTGGCGATGCCCGCGTCGCACTGCCCGGCGGCGATCGCCTCCAGCATCTTGGTGTCGTCCGGGAACGGCTCGGTCGCGAGATTGGCGACCCAGGATTTAACCACCTGCTCGGCTTTGGCCTCGCCGTGCTCGGCGATCATCATCGCCACCAGCGACTGGTTGTAGACCTTCTTGGAAGTCCGCAGGCACAGGCGGCCCTTCCATTTCGCGCTGCCCAGATCCTCATAAGTGGACAGATCGGCGGGCTTCACTTTCTGCTGGTTGAAGAAAATGGTGCGCGCGCGCACCGACAGGCCGAACCACTGGCTGCCCGGATCGCGCAGGTGCGCCGGCACATTGGCATTCAGCGTTTGTGACGCCACCGGCTTGAGCAGCCCTTCCCTGGCGGCTTCCCACAGGTTGCCGGCATCCACGGTCAGCAGCAGGTCGGCCGGCGTGTTCTGGCCTTCCGCCCTGAGACGCTGCAGCAGCGCGCCTTCCTTGTCGGTAATGAATTTGACCTGCACGCCGCTTTCCTTGCTGTAGGCGTCGAACAAGGGCTTGATGAGTTGCTCGTTGCGGGCGGAATAAACCACCACTTCGGCGGCGCAGGCCGATGCGGCAGCGAGGCTGACGAGGGCGCCCACGAACAGGATCTTGAGGATTCTCATTGCAATCTCCATGCTTTAAAGAAACAAATCGTGACTGATGGAGATATTCTAGTGCTAATGAGAATTGTTATCAACTACATTTGACTACTCTCTTGACGAGGCATGCGGATGGCTTGAACCCAGATTATCCGTTAGGGCCAGAACACAGCTGTAGGGGCGGCGCTCCTGCATGTACGAGCATCCCGATGAACAATCTGGGTTGAATAAACCCTAAAAAACTTGCGCAGTAAATTATTATATTAGATAATTCTAATTCACACGGAAACACTCATATCCCCTTTTGAGTTTTTTGTGTTGTCTCCTCCATCCTCCAAAAATTTGGTGGAATTTCAAGCGCAGTTCAGAAATGGACCGCGCTTTTTTTTGTCCGGCGTATTGCCGGGTTTCCTGTTGTTTCAGTCCTGGGATGGAGATTGATCAGGCCGTGATCAGCCAGCAGTAGTGGATTTTCTTGTTGCGGAAATCTTCGGGCACGGTCTGCGCGGAAATATCCTTGACCTGACGGGTAGCCAGCGCGGCACTGTCGAGTTTGAAGCTGCGCAGGTTGGTGGAGAAAAACAGCTCGCCTCCCGGCGCAAGCAGTTCCAGGCAGGCATTGATCAGACGGGGATGGTCGCGTTGCACGTCAAGCACGCCCTGCATTTTCTTGGAATTGGAGAAGCTCGGCGGGTCCATCACGATCAGCTCGAATTTTTCCCCTGAAGCACGCGCCTGTTCGAGATAGGCAAACACGTCGGCACGCACCAGCTTGTGCCGCTTCAAGTCCATGCCGTTGAGCTCGAAATTGCGCAGCGACCAGTCCTGATAGGTATTACTCATGTCCACCGTCACCGAGCTGGCCGCGCCTCCCCCAGCCGCATAAACGGTAAAGCTGCCGGTATAGGCGAAGAGATTGAGGAAGCGCTTGCCCGCCGCGCGTTCCTGCACCATGCGCCGGGTGTTGCGATGATCGAGAAACAGCCCGGTATCGAGATATGCGGCCAGGTTGACGACGAAGCGATGCCCGCCCTCTTCCACCACGAAATCCTCGCCCGTCGTGCCGGTTTTTTCGTACTGGCTTTCGCCACGCTGGCGCGCGCGCAGCTTGTAGGTGATGTTCCGCAGCGGCAGATCGAGCGCCTGCGCGGCGTTTTCGCGCACGCTTTCCACCCACAGGGCATGCGCCTCGTCGGGCATCTGCCAGCCGGTATCGAATTCCTGCAAGTGCGCCTGATCATGGTAAACATCGACTGCCAGAGGAAACTCTGGAACATCGCGGTCGTAAACCCGGTAGCAGGAAATGCCCTGGCGACGAGCCCACTTGCCCCAGTGTCGGGCGTTCTTGTGCAGGCGGTTGAGAAAAGCGGAGAAATCAGACATGGCGAAGAAGGGAGAATGACAGGAAGGCCCGGAATCCTGAGCCATCCTGTTCAAGCTGTCAAACGGGGAAATACTCTTAGTGCTTCATGCCCTTGTGGTCATGATCCATCGGCATCGGTGCTGGCATTGCCGCCTGGGGCTTGCGCACCTGGGCATCGAATTTCTTGCTGCTGCCGTCCTCGAAAGTGACGTTAATGGCCACGTTTTCGCCTTCCTTCAGGGGCTGCTTGAGATCAATCAGCATGATGTGCAGGCCGCCCGGCTTGAGCGCGGTTTCGCCCTTGGCCTTGATTTCGATGTCCTTGACCTGGCGCATCTTCATCATGCCGCCTTCCATGGTATGGGTGTGCAGCTCGGTGACCTTGGACGCGGCATTGTCAGCCTTGACCACCTTGTGGTCCTTGTCATCATTGTTTTTCAACATGAGAAAAGCACCCGTAACCATCTGCCCCGGAGGAGCCAGACGCACATAGGGGTCGCTGACTGTCACATTGTCGGCGGCAGTGCCGGCAGCGAATGACGGGGCGGCGACTGCAAACGCCGCTGCAATTGCGAGTGTCGATAGTGTCAATTTCATGAATTACTCCTTGCTTGAGTGGAAAAAAAAGAACCCCCAGATGGTAAAGCGCCGGGGCGATAGCGAGAATGCGGCAAAATGCCGCGCTGCAAACAGAACATTTTATCCGGCTGTGCTAGCCCAGGTATCCTTGAGCGCCACGGTGCGGTTGAACACCAGCTTTTCGCCCGGCCTGTGCTGGCGGCGATCCGTGCAAAAATAGCCCAGACGCTCGAATTGATAGCGCGTTTCCGGCGCCGCATCGCGCACGCAGGGCTCGACCCAGCCCTGCACCACGGCGAGCGAATCGGGATTGATGAAGTCGCAGAAATCGCGTTCCCTGTCACTGTCCGGTCGGGCCACGGTGAACAGGCGGTCGTAGAGGCGAATCTCGGCGGGAAGCGCATGCTCGGCCGAAACCCAGTGGATCACGCCCTTGACCTTGCGCCCCTGCGGATTCTTGCCCAGGGTCTCGCTATCCAGCGAACAGCGCAGCTCGGTCACATTGCCGGCTGCGTCCTTGATCACTTCATCGCACCGGATGACGTAGCTGTAGCGCAGCCGCACCTCGCCGCCCGGCACCAGGCGCTGCCAGCCGGGGGGAGGCGTTTCGCTGAAATCGTCGGCCTCGATCCAGATCTCGCGCGCAATCGGCACTTCACGGCTGCCGAATTCGGGGTGATTGGGGTGGAAACCCGCCTCGCGCGACTGGGTTTCGCCCGCCACGAAATTGCTCAGCACCACCTTGAGCGGATTCAAAACCGCCATCACGCGCGGCACGCTGGTTTCCATGTCCTCGCGGATGCAGCCTTCCAGCACCGCCATGTCGATCACGTTATCGCTCTTGGAAATGCCGATGCGGCGCGCGAATTCGCGTATCCCCGCCGGAGTATAGCCGCGCCGCCGCATGCCGGTGATGGTCGGCATGCGCGGGTCGTCCCAGCCGGATACGCGCTTTTCGCTCACCAGCTGGTTCAACTTGCGCTTGCTGGTGATGGTGCACTGCAGCTCCAGGCGCGAAAACTCATACTGGCGCGGGTGGCAGGGGATGGTGATGTTGTCCAGCACCCAGTCGTAAAGCGGGCGATGGTCCTCGAATTCGAGCGTGCACAGCGAATGGGTGATGCCTTCCAGCGCATCGGAGATGCAGTGGGTGTAGTCATACATCGGATAGATGCACCACTGGTCGCCGGTGCGGATGTGGTGGGCGCGGCGGATGCGGTAGATGGCCGGGTCGCGCAGATTGATGTTGGGCGAGGCCATGTCGATTTTCGCGCGCAACACCTTGCTGCCGTCGGGAAACTCGCCGCCCTTCATGCGCGCGAACAGGTCCAGGTTTTCCGCCACGGAGCGCTCGCGGTAAGGACTGTTCCTGCCCGGCGCGGTGAGCGTGCCGCGATACTCGCGCATTTCGTCCGGCGTCAGATCGCACACGTAAGCCTTGCCGGCCTGGATCAATTCCACCGCGTAGCCATACAGCGCAGCGAAATAGTCCGACGCCCAGCGCACCTCGCCATCCCACTGAAAGCCCAGCCAGCGCACGTCGTCCTGGATGGAGAGGGCATATTCCTCGCTCTCCTTCTCCGGATTGGTGTCGTCGAAACGCAGGTTGCACCTGCCCTTGAAATCCAGCGCCAGGCCGAAGTTGAGGCAGATCGACTTGGCATGGCCGACGTGCAGGTAACCGTTTGGCTCCGGCGGGAAACGGGTAACGATGGACTGATGTTTGCCGCTTTTGAGATCATCTTCGATGATGTTGCGGATGAAATGGGGGACGGGTTCGCGCTCGCTGCTCATGAGGGTGGCTTTGGCTAATTGGATTGAACGCGCCGATTTTACCCGAAAAACCCCGGCGCTCGCGCAGCGAGTTTGGCCGGCAGGTCAAAAAGCGGTGGCACGCAAACGAGTTATTCTCACAGCAGAGATATCAAATAGTCCTCAGAATCTCCAGTTCCGCATCGTTTTTTTGCGTATTTTTTTGGACTATACTGAAAACAGATGTTGGCATGAGCGGGAAGCGCAAACCACCAGACGATCACAAGGAGAAGAACATGAAAACGCTAATGACTATTGCCAGGCTGGGCGCTATCTGCGCCAGCTTTATGATGGTCGCTCCGGCCGCCCACTCTGACGGGATCGAGCGCAGTTGTCGTGCCTATTACTCCTTCCATCTGAGTTCGGTCAACAACGAGCAGGGGCAGTGGCTGGTTGCCATCGGCGATATCGCTGGCGCCGGAACAGAAAACGGCTTCACGGCGCGTCGCGGCTGTGGTCAGCTGGTTCCGAATCGTTGCCGGCAACGCGCCAGCGAGGCCCTCATGGCGTGCATGAAAGCCCATGCGAAGAACCCGGCCCAAGTACCCGACGAATGCCGTTCCAACGGAGTGCAAAACTACCCTGTCGATAATCTGGGGGAACTGGTCCGGACCAAGGCATGTGAATATGTGCGCACCAAGGGCAAGGTCAATCCGACCTTTCTGCCGCCGAAATACTCTGTCAAAACCACCATCAAGGGACAAATATCCGGCGACGATGGCTGTGGCGTGGGTAATCCGCATGTTGCCACTGTCGACCTGGCGCCGCTGGAAGTTCAGTGCCCATAGTACCAACAGGGGTCAATGACATGACGCTACCACCTCGTGCCCTATTGCCATGGCTCAAAACGAAGTTAACAGCCCTTTCATGGCTGTTATGTCAAGACTTGACCCCTCGCATGCTCGTATGCATGTGTGACCCCTCGTATGAGAAATAATGTGATTTTGCAAGACCTGACCCCGGTGCACTGGGTGCCTGTGTGCCTGTGTGACCCCGGTGCACTGCACCGGTGCACTGCAAAGTCGGGAATGAAAAAGGGCAGCCCGGAGGCTGCCCTTCGCCGTTGCGCGGGGTCTGATTACTTCAGGCCCATGCAGTTGGCGTAGTAGGTCACGGTGGCGGGCCAGTCGGAGAAGATGCCGAGGATCTTCACCCGCTTGGCCAGCACGTCCAGCGCCTTGTACATGTCGCTGTCGGTCTTGATCGCCTTGCCGGTCGGGTCGAAGTCGTAGTAGTAGCCCCCCTTCGCCGCGCCCTGGCGCAGGTCGGAACGCTCGAAGGTCCAGGTGATGATGTCGAAGCCCATGCCCTTGAGGTCCTTCGCCAGTTGCGACGGCACGATGTTGCCGCTGCCGTCGAGCGCCAGCAGGGCCGGCATCGGCGGGGCGATGACGCGCACGCCGCGCTGCTTCAGCAGCTTGAAGTACGCCATCCGGTCCATCGCGTCGTAGGGCGCCTGGATCACGATGTCGTCCTTGGCGGCATCGTAGTCGAGCAGATACACCGCCTGCTCGCCGTATTTCGTGTTGTCGATCCAGTAGAACACGTCGTTGACGTTGAAGGACTGGGTCCAGACCTCACGCGGCTTGACGCCACCGGCCTCCAGCTCGTCGGCGAACTTCTGCGCGTACTGTTCCTGGCCGCCGAAGATCGCATCGACGCGGTCCTGGTAGTTGGCGCCCTTCAGCTCGGGGGTGTGCTTCACGCCTAGTTCCTGGTTCAGGGCGATGCTCTCCTTGAAGGTCAACACGTTGGCGCGGCCGGTGTAGAGGTCGGTGCGCCACGTGGCGGTGCCGCCCAGGTAGCCTTCGGCGGTGGTGGCCTTGGGGTTGCTGGCGTCCATCTTCGCATCCAGGGACTTGTACTCCGCCAGGGTCAGGTCGCTGGTGCAGCACTGCGGCGCGGGGTTGACGCCCACCGGGCCGGTCCAGGGTACGGTGCACTTTGCGTTCAGCTCGGTGGCGACGATGTTGGTGGTGGTGTGCAGGTCGCACTCGCTGTGGCGGCACACCAGCTCGGCGTCCTTGGTGAAGCTCACGTCGCACTCGACGATGCCCGCGCCCATGCGCGCGCCGGCGCGGTAGGAGATGTCGGAATGCTCGGGGAACTGCATGGCCGCGCCGCGGTGGGCGATGGAGAAGTCGGTGCGGTAGAAGGGGCCGCCCTGGCACTGCATCAGGCGCTCCTTCAGCTTGCCCTCTTCCATGCCCTCGACGAGGTAGAAGGGACGGGGGCCGAGTTGCACGCTCGCATCGTGCTTCTCGAAGTGGTGGCGGCCATCGCGGTCGGCGTGGGCCATGGAGGTGACGCCCGCCAGGGCGGCCATGGCCAGGGCCACGGCGAATTTGCTGTGTTTCTGCATGGAGGTACTCCCAAGAATGTGGATTGACTCGCGTGCGCGGTGTGCGCCCGCAACCTGCCACTGTGGCTAGTGGAGATGAACGGGCGATGGCGGTTTCTTTGCGGTTTTGCGGGCGACCTAGTCCAAAAGGCTTATCAGGCTGTTGAAATTCGCCGCTTCCCACCAGCCTGGCGGAGCGGCGCATGCGGCTCAAGGGTCAAGTCTTCGGCTCAAGGGTCAAGTCTTGACATAACAGCTACGAAAGGGCTGTTAACTCCGTTTTGGGCCATGGCAATAGGGCACGAGGCGATAGCGCCATGTCAAGACTGACCCCTTGCATGGTAATGGCTTAGCGCCGAGAAGCCATGCCCAGGTTGATGACATTGGTATTAACTGATAGTGTGGGGCTTTATGGGCCCGGATGCATTGGTTACAGTAGCGGATACAATTTCAGAATCAATCGAGTCTGACCCCATTGATTCATTGATTATGATGCGGAAAGGAAGGGATGGAACTGATTAACGAGACAGCACGAATGCGGATCAGGCCGTTGACCTTGGGCGATGTGCCTGCACTGACAGAGATTCTTAGCGATCCGGAAGTCATGAAGCATTCCGTGCGTGGTGTCTACGACGAGGCGGCTACTCGACGATTTGTAGAATGGTGCTTGGCTTGCTACGAATCGCATGGTATTGGTCCGTGGGCTCTTATCGAAAAGGAAACGTCCGCCCTTATTGGATTCTGCGGGGTAGGCCCGGAGCGAGTCGGAGATGTGGAAGAGATCAATCTCGGATATCGGTTGGCGAGGCGGTACTGGGGGAAAGGTTTCGCCACTGAGTCGACGAGAGCTGTCCTCGCCTATGCGTTTGAAAGTAAGGAATGTCAGTCTGTAGTGGTAATTATCGAGCCTGAACATGTTGCATCACTGCGAGTGGCCGAAAAGTCCGGGTTCTGTAGTTTTCAGGAGGTCGCGTTTCATGGAAAACAAGTACGGCTGTATCGACTGATCTGTGAAAAATGGAGCGAGTTGTATAACACGTCGTTGCAGCCGACTTCAGGCCGCGACGTGGCCCTCCCCGGCTGAGCTTTGCGTTAGAGCGCAAAAAAGGCAAAAAAGGGGTCAAGTCTTGACATGACACAATCACCTCGTTGCCGTTATTGCCATGTTTGCCCGCTGACACCTTTGTCCGCACCCCAACCGGTCGGATTGAACGCGCCGATTTAACCCGAGAAACACCGTCATCCGCGCACCCATCATGCCTGATGGCCGCGCATTGCCACTTGACAGCCGCCCCCGGCAATGCGCAAATTGTCGGCTATTCAGTCATTTGTTGGCATATGATCCCCATGAAGCCTGTCTTTCTGCCGGTTCTCGCGGCCGTTCTGCTCACCGCTTGCAGCCAGGAGTCTTCACCCCCCCCGCCGCCGCCCGTATTGGTGAAAACCCATCTTGTCAGCCAGAGTGCCGCCAGCGCCGGGCGCGCTTATAGCGGCGAGGTGCGCGCCCGCCACGAAACCTCACTGGCCTTCCGTATCGGCGGCAAGATACTGGAACGCAAGGTGGATGTGGGTGCCGCCGTCAAGGCGGGGCAACTGCTGGCGCGCCTCGATCCCGCCGATGTCCGCCTGGCTGCCGGACAGGCCGAAGCCCAGCGCGCCCTGGCCCTGGCCGAGGCCAAACGCTACCGCGATCTCCATGCGCGGAGTTTCGTCAGCGCCGCCGCCCTGGAGGCCAGGGAAACAGCCCTGGCGTCCGCCGAAGCCCAGGCAGGAATGGCGCGCAACCAGGCCGCCTATGCGACCCTGAACGCCGATCATGCCGGCGTCGTCGCCGCCGTGCTGGCGGAACCCGGCCAGGTGGTGAGCGCCGGGCAGCCGGTGCTGCGCATCGCCCGGGACGGGGAAAGGGAAGTCGCTATCGCCGTACCCGAGGCCGGCGTGATTGACCTGAAACCGGGCATGACGGCGGAGATCAGCCTGTGGAGCGGCGGACGGGCTTACCAGGGGCGGCTGCGCGAGCTTTCCCCTGCGGCCGATCCGGCGACCCGTACCTATGCGGCACGGGTTTCCATTCTGGATGCCGATGCGGGCCTTGCCCTGGGCATGACGGCCAGCGTGCGCTTCACCACCCAAGCCACCCCTGCCCTCGTGGTGCCCCTGGCCGCCTTGTTCCAGCAAGGACAGGGCTTCGCCGTCTGGGCCGTGGGCAGCGATGCCACGGTCAGCCTCAAGCCCGTGACGGTGGCGGGCTACACCGACGCGGGCGCGGCAATTGCCGCCGGCCTCCAGCCGGGCGAGCGCATCGTCGCCGTTGGCGTGCACAAGCTGAGTGCCGGCCAGAAAGTGCGGATCGCGCCATGAACCCGGAACAAGCCAACCACGGAGTTCACGGAGAACACGGAGTAATGAAGTGTTATGCCGATTTCGCGCCACACCTGTCAGGTAGCGCCAATAACTTCTTCCATCATGGCGTGTTTTTCTTCGTGCCCTCAGTGATCTCCGTGGTTCAATCAAAGTTTCCAGAATGAAAGCCCCCAACCTCTCCGAGTGGTCCCTGACGCACCCGTCCATGGTGCTCTACCTGATCATCGTGCTCATGGCGGCGGGTGCCTTGTCCTATTTCAAGCTGGGCCGCGCCGAGGACCCGGATTTCACCTTCAAGGTGATGGTGGTGCGCACCCTCTGGCCCGGCGCCGACGCGCGCGAGGTGGAACTGGAACTGACCGAGCGCATCGAGAAAAAGCTCTCCGAAACGCCCTGGGTGGATGTGCTCCGCTCCGCCTCCAAGCCCGGCGAGTCCATGGTGTTCGTGATCCTCAAGGACTACACGCCCAAGCCCGAGGTGCCGGAGGCCTGGCGCCAGGTAAGGAAAAAACTGGACGATATCCGCCACACCTTTCCCGCCGGCGTGCAGGGGCCGTTTCCCAACGACG
The DNA here is from genome assembly GCA_041651995.1 of Sulfuricella sp. Classification (NCBI taxonomy): domain Bacteria; kingdom Pseudomonadati; phylum Pseudomonadota; class Betaproteobacteria; order Nitrosomonadales; family Sulfuricellaceae; genus Sulfuricella; species Sulfuricella sp. The sequence goes on from JBAZID010000009.1 coordinate 59,624, forward strand.
AGTTCGGCGATGTGCAGGTCAATATCCTTGCTCTCACCGGGGACGGCTTCGACCTTGCCGCCCTGCGCCTGGAGGCGGACCGCCTGGCGCGGGAGCTGAAGCGCGTGCCCGACGTGAAGAAAGTGGAACTGATCGGCGTGCAGCAGGAAAAGATCTACATCGAGGTCAAGCCGGAGCGCCTCGCCGCCCTGGGGCTGGCGCCAAACCAGGTTTTTGAAGCGCTGCAGCGCCAGAACGCGGTGGCCGCCGCCGGTTTCATCGAGACCGCAACGGACCGGGTGCGCCTGCGCGTGACTGGCCCCTTCGACACCGTGGACGGCATCCGCGACGCCGATCTGGCCGTTGCCGGGCGGCACTTCCGCCTCGGCGACATCGCCGAGGTGAAGCGCGGTTTCGCCGATCCGGCCAGTCCGGGCATGCGGGTGGACGGCAAGGACGCCATCGGCATCGGCGTGGTGATGGACAAGGGCGGCGACGTCATCCACCTGGGCGAGAACCTCAAGGCGGCCATGAGCCGGCTGACAGCCGACCTGCCAGCGGGCATCGAGGTGCATACGGTGGCCGACCAGCCCGAGATCGTGCAGCTGTCGATCCAGCTTTTCGCCCAGTCCCTGGCCGAGGCCATCGCCATCGTCCTGGCGGTGAGCTTCCTCTCCCTGGGCTGGCGCACCGGCACGGTGGTGGCGCTGTCGATTCCCCTGGTGCTGGCGGTGACCTTCTTCCTGATGAAGATTTTCGGCATCGACCTGCAGCGCATCTCGCTCGGCGCCCTGGTCATCTCCCTGGGCCTTCTGGTGGACGACGCCATCATCGCCGCCGAAATGATGGTGGTAAAAATGGAACAGGGCTGGGACAAGTTCAAGGCCGCCACCTTCGCCTATACCTCCACCGCCTTTCCCATGCTCACCGGCACGCTCATCACGGTGGCCGGCTTCACGCCCGTGGGCTTTGCCCAATCGGCGGCGGGGGAATACACCTTCTCCATTTTCGCCGTGGTCACCATCGCCTTGCTGGCGTCCTGGATCGTGGCCGTGGTGTTCACGCCCTACCTGGGCTACAAGCTGCTCAACGCGGAAAAACTGGCCGAAATCGGCCGCAAGCACGGCGGCGACATCTACGGCTCGCCTTTCTACCTGCGCTTCCGCAGCCTGGTGGTGTGGTGCCTGCGCCACCGCAAGAGCGTGATCCTCGCCACGCTAATCATCTTCCTGGCATCCATATTCGTCTTCGGCACGGTGGTGAAAAAGCAGTTTTTCCCCTCCTCCTCCCGCTCCGAACTGCTGATCGAGCTGTGGCTGCCCCAGGGCGCGTCCCTCAAGGCCACCGAGGCCGAGGTGCGGCGGGTCGAGAAAATCCTGGAAAACGATCCAGCCGTCACCGCCCAGTCCGCCTACGTGGGCAATGGCGCGCCGCGCTTCTACCTGCCCCTGGACCAGCAACTGTTCAACGACAACTTCGCCCAGTTCGTGGTGGTGACCAAGGGCGTACAGGAACGCGAAGACCTGAAGCAGCGCCTGGAACAACGCTTTACCGGCGACGATGGCGCCTGGTCCGGCTTGCGGGCGCGCGTCCTGCGCCTGGAAAACGGCCCTCCCGTGGGCTTCCCGGTGCAGTTCCGGGTCATGGGCGAGGATCTGGAGCAGTTGCGGCTTATTGCCGGGCGGGTGGCGGAGGTCATGCGTGCCGACCCCGACCTCCAGGATGTCCACCTCGACTGGAACGAGAAGGTGAAGAGCGTGCGCGTCGCCATCGACCAGGACCGGGCGCGCCTCCTGGGCGTTTCCAGCCAGGACATGGCGCTGACCCTGCAAGCCTGGCTCAAGGGCGCAGCCATCACCCAGTTCCGCGAAGGCGACCAGCTGATCGACGTGGTCTGGCGCGGCAGCGGCGTCAACCGCGACTCTCTCGACGGATTGCCTGACCTCGACATCGCCACGACTGGCGGCCGCCATGTGCCGCTGGCCCAGGTGGCCAGGCTGGAGCCGGTGCTGGAAGAAGGCATCATCTGGCGGCGCGACCGGCTGCCGGCCATCACGGTGCGCGCCGACCTGGCCGGCAATACCACGGGCCCGGCGGTGTCGGCCCGCCTCGACCCGCAGCTTGATCCGATCCGTGCCCAGCTGCCGCCGGGATTCCGCATCGAGATGGGCGGCACGGTGGAGGAATCGGCCAAGGGCGAGAAATCCATCCAGGCCGTGATGCCGCTCATGCTGATCGGCGTGATCACCCTGCTGATGATGCAGCTGCAGAGCATGAGCCGCACCATCATGGTATTGCTGACCGCGCCCCTCGGCCTGATCGGCGTCACCCTGTCGCTGCTGGCATTCCAGGTGCCCTTCGGCTTCGTTGCCCAGCTCGGCGTCATCGCCCTGATGGGCATGATCCTGCGCAACTCGGTGATCCTGGTCGACCAGATCGACCAGGACGAGAAGGCCGGCAAGAGCACCTGGGAAGCCATCGTCGGCTCCACGGTGCGGCGCTTCCGGCCCATTACCCTGACGGCGGCGGCAGCGGTGCTGGCCATGATCCCCCTGACGCGCCAGATCTTCTGGGGGCCCATGGCCGTGGCCATCATGGGCGGCCTGATCATCGCCACCGCGCTGACCTGCCTGTTCCTGCCGGCCCTCTATGCCGCCTGGTACCGGGTCAGGGAGGAGTAAACCGGCGGTATTGCCCGGCATCCATGGAATGGCGTTAAACATCCGTTTTTGCTAGAATCGCATGTCATTCGTCCAATAAGAGATTCAGCAATGAGCCGTTCCAGCATGGTCCCCATTTTCTCTGCTCTTATCGCAGCGCTCCTGCTTTCAGCCACCGCGGCTCGTGCTGATGAAGCACAGGAAATCAGCCGCATCCATAAACAGGGGCAGCAGGAAAAAGCGCTGGAGCGTGCCAACAGCTATCTTGCGACTCACCCCAAGGATGCAAAAATTCGCTTCCTCAAGGGCCTGATCCAGACCGAACAGAACAAAATCGCCGATGCGATCAAGACTTTCACCAGCATTACCGAAGATCATCCCGAGTTGCCGGAACCTTACAATAATCTGGCCGTGCTGTACGCATCCCAGGGGCAATACGAGAAAGCCAAAATCGCGCTGGAAATGGCCATCAACACCCACCCCAGCTACGCCACCGCACATGAAAACCTCGGCGACATCTATGCCAAGATGGCAAGCCAGGCCTACGACAAGGCGCTGCAACTGGACAAGGGCAATGCCAATGCGCAGTCCAAACTGGCGCTGATCAAGGATATTTTCTCCAAACAGGGCATCCAGCCGCCAGCCAAGCCGAATGTTGCGGCAAAAACCGTTCCGCCACCCGCCGCACCTGCTGTTGCCGCTCAGGCAAAAGCTGCCGCCCCGGCTGAAACCGCCACCAAGAGCATTCCCCTGGCAGCCGCACCTGCGCCCGTTGCCAAACCCGTCGCCGAAGCCACAAAAACACCCGCGGAAAAACCGGCCCCCGAAGCCAAGAGCGCCGATGATGCGGTAGTGCTGGCTACTGTCGAAGCCTGGGCCAAAGCCTGGTCTGAAAAAAACGTGGCGGGCTATCTTAAATTCTATGCGCCGGATCTGGTCCTCGCCAAAGGCGAAAGCCGCAAGACCTGGGAACGGACACGGCGCGACCGGATCAACAAACCCAAGTCCATTTCAGTGACTATCGCCTCACCTGAGGTCAAACTGCTTGATGCCAGCAACGCCAAAGTCACTTTCAAACAGCAGTATCGCGCCTCCAGCTTTAACAGCGAGGCATGGAAAACGCTGGTGATGGTCAAGTCAGACGGGGCATGGCTGATTCATGAAGAGCGTATTGGACGTTGATTAAAGGCAAACCGGCTTACTTCACGCGCACCTTCCTGCTACTGATGCTGGGGCTGGCCGCAGCACCCGCCGGCGGGATGGGTGACCTGTTGCCGCCCATGCAGTATGCACGCAGCCACGGCAATGACCCTGAAGCGCTGCTGGTCAACATTCTTCTCAAGATCCGGCACAACCAGCTCGACACCGCGCTGCGCGACGTTGACGCGCTGCTCGACAGCAAACCCAATTTCAAACTCGCCCATCTGATCCGCGGCGATCTGCTCATGGCGCGGGCGAAACCGCTGACGTCCTTTGGCGGCGCGGATGGGGCGGGATCAGAACAGGTAGCCGATTTCCGGGATGAAGCACGCGTTCGCCTGCAACGCCACCTTGAACAACCGCCAGCGGGGAAAATCCCCAAATACCTGCTGCAGATGCAAGCCGGACAACGCCACGCCATCGTGGTGGACACCGCCCGTTCACGCCTCTATCTGTTCGAAAACAATAATGGTGAACCGCGCTATGTCAGCGATTACTATTTCACCCAGGGCAAGGCCGGCGCCGAAAAATTTCGCGAGGGCGACCAGAAAACCCCGCTCGGCGTTTATTTCGTCACCTCCAGCCTGCCAGTAGAAAAACTTACCGATTTCTATGGTGTAGGCGCCTTCCCGCTCAACTACCCCAATGAATGGGACAAACGGCAAGGCAAGAGCGGTCACGGCATCTGGCTGCATGGCGTGCCCAAAGACACCTACAGCCGCGCCCCGCGGGCGAGCAACGGCTGTGTGGTGCTCAGCAACCCCGACATGACCAATGTGGGAAAATCGCTACAGCCCGGCCTCACCCCGGTCATCATCAGCGACAAGGTGGAATGGGTCACCCCGGAAGAGTGGCGCAGCCAGCGCGAACGCTTCAAGGGCGAACTGGAAGCCTGGCGCAGGGACTGGGAAAGCCTCGACAGCAAGCGCTATCTCAGCCATTATTCGGGCAAGTTCTCCGCCAACGGCCAGGATTTCAATGCCTTCAGCGCCCAGAAGCGCCAGGCCCATGCGGGCAAATCAGCACTGCGGGTACAAATGTCCGATGTCAGCCTGTTCCAGTACCCGGGCAAGGAAAATCTGATGGTGGTGACTTTCACCCAGGACTACCAGAGCAGTAACCTCAACAATGTCATGAAAAAACGCCAGTACTGGCAGCTGGAAAACGGCCAGTGGCGCATCATGTACGAAGGCGCGGCTTAGAGCCGCATATTTTTCAAGGAGAGTTCCCATGCCTCATTTCCGCTCCCTGCTGGCCCTTGTGGTCCTGCTGACCAGCTTCAGCGCCCATGCCGCGACCAATCCGCAGGTCAGGATAAAAACCAATGTCGGCGAAATGCTGATCGAACTCTACCCGCAAAAGGCGCCGAAAACAGTCGCGAACTTCCTCAACTATGTTCAGGACGGCTTCTACAACGGTACTGTTTTCCATCGCGTCATCAATGATTTCATGATTCAGGGTGGCGGCTTCACCCCCGCGCTGGAGCAGAAGCAAACCCAGCCGCCAATCGACAACGAAGCCAGTAACGGCCTCAAGAACGAGCCAGGCACGCTGGCCATGGCGCGCGGCTACGAGCCCAATTCCGCCAACGCGCAGTTTTTCATCAATCTCAACAACAACCTGCACCTCAATCACTACAAGCCCGAGCCCGACTATTATGGCTATTGCGTATTCGGCAAGGTCGTCAAGGGCCTGGATGTGGCGAAAAAGATCGGCGCCATGCCGACCACCGCCAGCGGTCCTTTCAAGGAAGAAGTGCCGGTAGAAAAGATTGTGATCGAGGAAATCAGCCCCATTTTCCCGGCAGAAACGAAGCAGGCTGAAACACCGCCGGCCGTGACGAAAAAACCCACCAAGAAACCCCTCTCCAGAAAAAAGGACGTAAAACATGGTTAAGCTGCAAACCAACTTTGGCACCATCACCCTCGATCTCGACGCCGAAAAGGCTCCGGAAACCGTTGCCAACTTTCTCCAGTACGTGAACGACGGCTTCTACAATGGCACCATCTTCCACCGCGTGATTGACGGCTTCATGATCCAGGGCGGCGGCTTCATGCCCGACATGATGCAGAAAGCCACGCGCGACACGATCAAGAATGAAGCCACCAACGGCCTGAAGAATGATATTTACACCATCGCCATGGCACGCACACCCAACCCGCATTCGGCTTCTTCCCAGTTTTTCATCAATGCAGGGGATAACAGCTTCCTCAATTTCACCGCCGAAACACCACAAGGCTGGGGCTACTGCGTGTTCGGCAAGGTCGTGGAAGGCCAGGACGTGATCGACAAGATCAAGAAAGTCCGCACCGGCAACAAGGCCGGGCATCAGGACGTGCCGGTTGAACCAGTGATCATCGAAAGCGCCGAGGCCGTTTAGGTGGTAATGGGTAAGGGGCGATGAGGAATGGGGAAACCAGCGTATCTCCTCACCCCTCACCCCTCACCCCTCACCCCTCACCCAAATGCCTCACAGCCTGTTCATCTCCGATCTGCATCTGAGCGCGGATCACCCGGAAAGCGCTTCCGCCTTTTCCGGATTTCTCGCCAGCACCGCGCCACAAGCCGAAGCCCTGTATATCCTCGGGGACCTGTTTGAATACTGGGCCGGTGATGACGACATTCACGACCCCTTCAACCAGCAGGTAATCCAGGCACTCGCAAGGCTGCATGCAAATGGCGTGAAGATCTACCTGCTGCACGGCAACCGCGACTTTCTCATGGGCGAGGCCCTGGCTGCCGCCTGCGGCGCACGGTTATTACCCGACCCCAGCCTGATCAGAATTCACGGCACCCCGACCCTGCTCATGCATGGCGACACCCTGTGCACAGACGACACTGATTACATGGCATTCCGCGCCCAGGTCCGCACGCCCGGCTGGCAGGCGAATTTTCTGGCCCAGCCGCTGGCCCAGCGCAAGGCCCAGATCGAACAACTGCGCGCGCAAAGCAAACAGGCGCAAAGCCGGAAAACCGCGGAAATTATGGACGTCAACGCCGGATCTGTTACAAATACGCTCAGGAACCACGGTTATCCGCGCCTGATTCACGGCCACACCCACCGTCCGGCGCGGCATGAACACGAAGTTGACCAGCATCGCTGCGAACGCTGGGTGCTGCCCGACTGGTACGATCAGGGCGGCTATCTGCGCTGCGACGAAAGCGGCTGCGAAGCGATTAAGATTCAGCATGGCTAAAGGAGCATCCAAATGATACTGATCCTCGCCCAGGACATCTCCAGCGAAAGCCCGGAATTCCGGCAGCTCATGGACCGCCTCAATGCCCTGCCCAATATCCGCACCCGGGTCCACCGCGAACAGGGCGCCCGGCAGACCCTCACCGAAATCTACCTGATCGGCGACACGGCTGCCCTTTCCCTTGAGGACATGAAAACCCTGCCGGGCGTGGAACGCGCCGTGCGCGTTTCCGAGGAATACCGCGTGCTGGGCCGCCACAAGGACGACGACCGGCCCACGCACTTCGAGTACAACGGCGTGCGTTTCGGGCAGGACACGCTCAACATCTTTGCCGGCCTGTGCGCGGTGGACACGCCGCAGCACGTGGAGGAGATGCTCAGGGCGCTGCGCGACCACGGCCAGGTGTGCACCCGCATGGGCGCCTACAAGCCGCGCACCAGCCCCTACGCCTTCCAGGGGCACGGCAAGGAATGCCTGCCCTGGGTGTTCGAACTGGCGGGCAAGTACGGCATCAAGGTGATCGCCATGGAAATCACCCACGAATCCCATGCTGATGAAATCCGCGAGGCCCTGCACCAGACCGGCAATCCCACCGGGGTGATGCTGCAGATCGGCACGCGCAACACGCAGAATTTCGAGCTCTTGAAAATCGTCGGCCGCCAGCAGGAGTTTCCGGTGCTGTTCAAGCGCGGTTTCGGCATCACCCTGGACGAATCCCTCAATGCCGCCGAATACCTGGCTTCGGAAGGCAACAGGAAAGTCGTGTTCGGGCTGCGCGGCATGAAAACCAATATGGGCGACCCGCACCGCAACTTCGTGGATTTCGCCCACGTGCCGGTGGTCAAACGCCTCACCCGCATGCCGGTATGCATCGACCCGTCCCACTCGGTCGGCGCCCGCTCACGCGCCCCGGACGGCTTGCTGGATGTATTCCATGTCACCGCCCAGGGCGTGATCGCCGGCGCCAACATGATCCTGGTGGATTTTCACCCGGAGCCGGGCACTGCGCTGGTAGACGGCCCGCAGGCCCTGCTGATGAAGGAGCTGCCGCACTTCATCGAAGACATACAACTGGCGCGCGAAACCTATCTCAAGCGCGAAGCGCTGGCGAGCCGTTACCAGCAGAAATAATCATCCTGAGAACTCTTTTCACCGCATACACCAGGGGATGTAGGAGGCCCGCCCCGGGCCGATTCAGTATCCAACCGGCCAATCGCGGCGAGGGCGCCGCTCCTACCCGTTCCTTTGCGGTTAACTGCTTTTCAGGTTCAATTTACCTCCCACCCAAAAAAAACCCCGCCAGGCGGCGGGGAGAGAGAAACAAAAAACTTGCTGAATGTAATTCAGGAAGACATTTCGTAGAGGATGTTCTTGATCCAGCTGCGGGCATACACGCCTTCCAGCTCGGACAGATCAGGAGACACCCCGCCTGAATTGGGCACGGCAATCGTTTTGCCCTCCGCCACCTTGTACACGGCCGAGACCGAAATGGCTTCCTTGTCGGTCACATAGCTGTAGCAGACATTGACGTGTGAAGGCGGAATCGGCTCCTTGCCATTCATCAGCTGAACCACGTTGAGCGCGCACACCTTGGCCTGGGAGTTGGCGGCATAGCCCGATTTCGGCATGGCCCCGGCACTGCAGGCGTCGCCGATCACGTGGACATTGGGCACCAGGGTGGATTCGAAAGTGACCTGATTCACCGGGCACCATTTCTTGTCCTCACCCACCACACCGGCCATGTAGGCAACCGCCCCGGCCTTCTGCGGCGGCACGACGTTGATCACGGCTCCCTTGACCTCTTCCACGCCGGTATCCACCGTCATGGCTTTGTGGTCCACCTTGCTCACCTTGTTGCCGGCATGGAACTCGATGATGCCCTTGTAGTGCTTTTCCCAGGCTTTTTTGAACAGAGGCCCTTTGGACACGATGTCCGGATTGGCATCCAGAACAATGATCTTGGACTTCGGCTTATGGTTCTTGAGGTGCCAGGCAATCTGGCTGATACGCTCGTAAGGACCGGGCGGGCAGCGGAAAGGGGTCACCGGCACCGAGAGCACGACCGTGCCGCCATCCGCCATGTCCACCAGTTGCTTGCGCAGCCGCAGCGTCTGCTCGCCGGCCTTCCAGGCGTGTGGCATGAATTTCGGCGTTTCAACCGGATCGTAGCCTTCCAGTTCATCGAAGCGGAAATCGATGCCGGGGGAGAGCACCAGCCGGTCATAGCTGATGGTTCCGGCGCCGACCCTGACCTGTTTTGCGGCCACATCGATGCCGGTCACTTCATCGTAAACCACCTGGATACCATGCTTCGCCGCAAGGTTATCGTAGGTGATCATGTTGTCATTGAGATCGCGGGTGCCACCGATCACCAGGTTGCTGAACGGGCAGGATACATAAGTCTTGTTGCGCTCGATCATCACCACTTCGATGGAAGGGTCGCTCATGCGGATGTATTTGGACACGATGGTGCCGCCGTAACCGCCCCCCACTACCACCACGCGGCGGCCCTTCTTGGGCAGCACTTCGCCCGCGCGGGCGATGACTGAAAGGGAAGACATGCTGAGACCCGCGGCGATGCCGGCCATTTGAATGAAATTTCTGCGATTCATGATCGGCTCCTTATTGCTGGCTGGCGTAAAAATGGATGACGGCTTCCACCTCTTCGGGTGTCAGCTTTCCTTCACCCTCGACTTTTTCCGCCATCTTTTCGGGCATCTTGCGCTTGCCGAAACGGAACTCGTGCATGCTGATCTGCAGGTATTCTTTCCATTGTCCGGCCAGAATGCCGCTATCCTCGGAATCGCGGCCATTATCCATATGACACTTCTTGCAGCGCTGATCGTGAATCTGCTTGCCGATGGCAACCTTGGCCGCATCCACATCCTGCTTCTTGCGCCCGAAAGGATGTTTGGCGAAGAAATCCGTCATCATCTTGATTTCCTCATCCGAATAGGCTTTTGCCAGACGCCCCATGATGCTGGAAGGACGCTCGCCACTCTTGAATTTCTTCATGGTATCCAGCAAATAGGATTCCGGCATGCCCGCGATAGTGGGCATGCTTGGTCCGGCACTGGTTCCGTTGGTGCCGTGACAGCCGGCACAGGTGTTCGACAGCATGGCCGCCTGGCTCGGGCTTTCGGCCCATACCGGCGCGTGAATCATGAAACACCCGCCAATGATGGCGGTTGCAATCCCCATGGGTTTCATATCCCCTCCTTATAATTTAATTGCCAACAGACGAGCAAAGCACCTGCAAAAGAGAGATTGTAGGCATATGGCAAACTCCACATTGATCCATATCAACATTCCGGCAAAAATCAGGGCCTGCGCTCACAAGGCATGGCCTCTTCAACTTCATGCGTGTAGAAGAACAGGCGGATCAGCCTTTCGGTCTCGAAATAGCGGAAACGGGAAGGCAGCGGCGCTTCGGCATCCTTGACGCCGGGATTCCACTCGATGCCGTGATAGTTGTTTTCCCCCACGGTTAACTTGTACACTCCGGCTGATTCGCCTGCCGGGCTTGAAGCCGTGTAATCCTGCTGGCCGCTGAAGGTGATCGTGATGCCGTTGCGGCACTGCCACTGGCCTTCCAGCTTCGGCGCCTTGGGCTGATTCAAGTCGCAGGCGGCGAGCAGAAGCAGCAGAACCAGGCCAGTCAATTTATTCATCATCATCCTCAATCCCGAACCGTTTAACAGAAATTTACTGAATTCTAGCCCAATGCCTGCTTCGATCAAACAAGGCGATTCGCCTCAACTCACTTTGGCGGATTTTGACTTCACCCTGCCCGACGAGCTGATTGCCCAGTTTCCCGCCGAACAACGGCGCCACAGCCGCCTGCTGCATCTGGACGCGCCCAACGACGCGCTGCACGACGATTTTTTCCGCCACCTCCCGGCTTACCTCAAAGCAGGCGATCTGCTGGTGTTCAACGACACCCGGGTGATCAAGGCGCGCCTGCACGGCAGCAAGGAAAGCGGCGGCAGGATCGAGGTGCTGGTGGAGCGCGTCCTCGACGAGCACCATGTCCTGGCCCACATCCGCGCCAGCCATAGCCCGCAGCCGGGTTCCGCGCTGCTGCTGGAGGGCTGCCTGGCTGTCAGGGTGCTGGAGAAGGAAGGCGCGCTGTACCGGCTTGAATTTTCTGGCGACGAATCCGTGCTGGACCTGCTGGAACGCCACGGCAGCCTGCCCCTGCCGCCCTACATCACCCACGCGCCGGACGCAGTGGACGAAACGCGCTACCAGACAGTCTATGCCCGCGAGCCCGGCGCGGTTGCCGCACCCACCGCCGGGCTGCATTTCGACGCAGAGATGCTGGCCGAGCTTGAAGCCATGGGCGTGCATATCGCCTACGTCACGCTGCACGTCGGCGCAGGCACCTTCCAGCCGGTGCGGGTGGACAACATCGCCGAGCACCGGATGCACAGCGAATGCTACCAGGTGCCGCTAGAGACGGTGGGCGCGATTCTTCGCGCCAGAAGCGAGGGCGGGCGCGTCATGGCGGTCGGCACCACCTCGCTGCGCGCGCTGGAATCCGCAGCCGCGGACGGGGAACTGAAGGCCGGCTACGGCGAAACCAGCATTTTCATCACGCCCGGCTACCAGTTCCGCGTGGTGGAACGCCTGCTCACCAATTTTCACCTGCCCAAGTCCACGCTGCTGATGCTGGTGTCCGCCTTCGCCGGCATGGATAATATCCGCCGCGCCTACCAGCATGCGGTGGAACAGCGCTACCGCTTTTTCAGCTATGGCGACGCCATGCTGATCGAGAGAAGGCAAGATCTACCATAAAACCTGTTCTTATCCCACCGCCAGAAATTCAGCCTTGATCTTCGCATCCTGCCCCGATAGTCTTGCATCGTTGCGGCCTGAGGCCATAAATGAAATCCCATCCTGACAATCCGGGATGTTCCTCAAGCACCTGATCGCCTTGCAGGAGTACCAGCGGATTGAAGCTAAAAATGGTTTTCAGCCTGAATAGCGAAAAAACACATCAAAATAAATTGATTATGCGAACAAAAAGTGCATAATCTTAATTCATTTTTTACTTCTAACTTGCCATGCTGCTCGAATTTCGAATCCGCAACTTCCGCTCAATTCGTGACGAAATAGTCATCAGTTTTGTTGCGTCCAAAGATAAAAAGCTGGCCGAAACTCATCTCGCATCGACCAGTATCAAGAGCCTGGCTCATGTGGTGCGCAGCGCCGTGGTCTATGGTCCAAACGCCAGCGGCAAGTCCACTCTGCTACAAGCGCTGGCTTTTATGCGCGGCGTTGTGGCTGAATCTGCGACCACCATGCAATTGGGGCAAACATTTAATGTGCAGCCTTTCCGTCTGGACGCTGAGTGGGCTACACAACCCACCGAGTTTGAAGTGAGTTTCATATTTAACGGGGTGCGGCACCAATATGGCTTCAGCCTGACACCAGAGCGGATCGTGGATGAATGGTTGCTGGTCTATCGTGCCGCCAAGCCGCAGCAGTGGTTCAGCCGTAGCTTTGACGAAGAAACAAAAACCTCGACTTACGAGTTCAGCACGCACCTAACCGGCCCGCGCAAGCTCTGGCAAGAATCGACTCGCCCCAACGCGCTGTTTCTTTCCACTGCCGCGCAGCTCAACAGCGAACTGTTGGGGCCCGTGTTCCGCTGGTTGGTGGAACAACCCGTATATTTCGGCGCTGGTTTGACACCGTTACCGGATTTCACCACGGAACTTCTCCAGACCGAGATTGGCAAGCGTGCAGTGCGTGATTTTCTAACCTCGGCGGACATCAGTATCAGCGATGTGGTGAGCGTACCGCGCCAAGGATTTCAGCAAAAAATAATGTTTGGCCCCGAGGGCGCGCAAGTCACGCGCGAAGATCGGGAAATGCTCATGCCTCAATTTGTCCACAAGACCGAACGCGGATCTGCCAGTTTTGAGCTGCATGAAGAATCTCAGGGTACGCAGAGGTTGTATGCCCTGGCAGCACCCGTACTCGACGTGCTCAAACATGGCCGCCTGCTGATTGTGGATGAGCTGGACAGCAGCCTGCACCCCTTGCTGTTGCGGCAGTTGGTGCGCATGTTCCACCAGCCGGAACTCAATCCACTGGGTGCGCAACTCCTTTTTACCACCCATGACACCTCGCTGCTCGACCGCACCCTGTTCCGGCGTGACCAAATCTGGTTCACTGAAAAAGACCGTGATCAAGCAACTCACCTGTATCCGCTAACCGATTTCAGCCCGCGCGAAACTGAAGCCTGGGAACGCGGTTACTTGATCGGGCGCTATGGTGCCGTGCCTTTTTTCAATGAATCCACTCCGCCAGCCCAGGCTGCAAGCTGACAGGCAGGCGGGCCGCATGGGAAAAGATAACCAGCCAAAAATACGCCAAGCCGAACAACTGGCACGTAAGGAAGGCCGACGTGCTGGCTATGACCGCATCCTCATCGTCAGTGAAGGAAGCAAAACCGAACCGCTCTACCTGAATGAAATCCGCGCGGAGTATCGTCTAAGCACGACCAACGTACAGGTGCAACCCAGTCAGTTTGGCACCACGCCTTTGCAGGTGGTGGAATACGCCGAACATCTGTTCGTGAATGGCGACGATGCCAGGAACATCCAGCCCCGCGCCTTTGAGAAAGTCTATGCCGTTATCGACCGTGACGATCACGCCACCTATCACAATGCACTAGCCAAAGCCGCCGCGCGGGACCGTAAACTGCGCAGCGAACTGAATCAGGCCGTGCGCTTCGAAGCCATTGCCTCCGTGCCCTGCTTTGAACTGTGGCTGTTGCTGCATTTTGAAGACGTGCTCGCCCCGCTGCACCGCACCGAGGTCTATCAGCGGCTGAGTCAGTTCCTGCCCGGCTACGACAAAGGGCAAGAGGGACACTTTGCCCAAACACGCCAGCACCTGGATGTGGCCACACAGCGCGCCGTGCAATTGGCTGCCCAATCCAACGCATACCACGGCACTGATCCATATACTGATATACACCACCTGGTAACGCTACTTACCACGCTTAAGCATTAATCAGAACAATACCCTACCCATGCAAAAACTTACCGCCCAAGACCCCGAAGCGCAATTTGCCGGCCTGATTGCCGAGAATATCGCCAAGCTAAAAGCGCTGCTCCCTGAACTGCTCACCGAAGATGCGAGCGGAGTGGAAATCAATGCGGCCGTGCTGAGCCAACTCGTTGGCAAAGTCGCCACGGACAGCGACGAAAAGTACGCCCTCAACCGCAGCACCGAACACGGCGACTCGGCGGCATTGATCGAGTTCATGCTGCAAATGATCCTCGACGCAACGCCAAGGGCCCAGTCAAAGGCCCAGAATGGGGCCCAGTCGGAAGCTATCCTGCACGCCCTTATGGCGGCACCACTCCCGGCCAATGAACTTATCGCTCACCTTGGGCTGCGAAGCAAGACGGGCGCTTTCAAGCGCGCCATGAAGACTCTATTGAACGATGGTCTCATCGAATACACTATCCCGGACAAACCCAACAGCCGCCTGCAGAAATACCGCCTGACCGGAAAGGCCCAAAAGGAAATATGAATTTTCAAATCAAACAAAGCGACAGCCTGGCCCGTCGCGGCACCCTGACGCTGGCCCACGGCCAGGTGGAAACGCCGGCCTTCATGCCGGTCGGCACCTATGGCACGGTCAAGGCCATGTCGCCGGCCGAGTTGAAGGACATCGGCGCCCATATCGTGCTCGGCAACACCTTCCACCTGTGGCTGAGGCCGGGGCTGGAAGTGATCGCGGCGCACGGCGGCCTGCACCGCTTCATGAACTGGGACGGCCCGATTCTGACTGACAGCGGTGGGTTCCAGGTGTTCAGCCTGGGCGAGCTGCGCAAGATCACGGAGGAAGGCGTCAAGTTCCAGTCGCCGGTGAACGGCGACCGCTGCTTCCTCACCCCGGAGGAATCGATGCGCATCCAGAAGGTGCTGAATTCCGACATCGTGATGATTTTCGACGAATGCACGCCCTACCCTGCCGATTTCCACACCGCGGCCGAGTCCATGCGCCTCTCGCTGCGCTGGGCGGAGCGCTCGAAAAAAGCTCACGAGGGCAACCCCAATGCGCTGTTCGGCATCGTCCAGGGCGGCATGCACGAGCCGCTGCGCGATGAATCGCTGCGCGAACTGGTCAACATCGGCTTCGACGGCTACGCCATCGGCGGGCTGTCGGTGGGTGAACCCAAGGAAGACATGCTGCGCATCCTCACCCACACCGCGCCGCGCATGCCCGCCAACAAACCGCGTTATCTGATGGGCGTGGGAACGCCCGAAGATCTCGTGGATGCAGTCTCCCAGGGCATCGACATGTTCGACTGCGTCATGCCCACGCGCAATGCGCGCAACGGCTGGCTGTTCACCCGCTTCGGCACGGTCAAGATCAGGAATGCGCAATACCGCCTCGACACTGGCCCGCTGGACGAGCAATGCAGCTGCTACACCTGCCGCAATTTCACCCGCGCCTACCTGCACCATTTGTACCGCCTGGGCGAGATCCTCGGCGCGCGCCTCAACACCATCCACAACCTGCATTACTACCAGGAACTGATGCAGGGGATACGCAAAGCCATCGAGGAACAGCGCTTTGACGAATTCGTGCAGGAGTTCAGGCAAGCCCGGACAACTGCGTGCTAGAATTGCGCCTAATTTTGTTTTCAATAATGAATGGAGATTGACCGTGTTCATCAGCAACGCCTTCGCCGCCGCACCCGCCCAGGACCCGACCGGTGGCATGATGCAATTCATACCGCTCATCGTGATTTTCGTGCTGTTCTATTTCATGCTGATCCGCCCGCAGATGAAGCGCGCCAAGGAACAGAAAAACATGATCGACGCGCTGCAAAAGGGTGATGAAGTCATCACCGGAGGCGGACAGCTGGGCAAGGTCGTCAAGGTGGGCGAGAACTATGTCAGCGTTGAAATCGCCGAAAATGTAGTGGTAAACATACAGAAAGCAGCCATCACCTCCCTCCTGCCCAAGGGCACGATCAAAAGCATTTAAGCGTGAGGGGTGAGGCGTGAGGGGTGAGAAAAACCACCCCCTCTCCCGCCTCACCCCTAACCCCTTACCCCTCACGGAATTCGATCCATGAACCGCTACCCCCTGTGGAAAAACATCCTCGTTGCAGTCACGCTGCTGCTGGGTCTGCTCTACACCTTGCCCAACTTTTTCGGTGAAATGCCGGCTGTCCAGATCTCGTCAGCCCGTTCCACGGTCAAAGTGGATACCTCCACGCTAAAAAAAGTGGAAGAGGCCTTGAGCCAGAACCAGATTGTGTCCCAGGGAACCACGCTGGACGCGGCCAGCATCAAGGTTCGCTTTGCAGACACGGACACCCAGCTGAAAGCCAAGGATTTGCTGCAAAACAGCCTGGGCAACAATTATGTGATCGCGCTCAATCTCATTTCCAGCTCTCCGGGCTGGCTCAGCAGCCTGGGCGCGCTACCCATGTACCTGGGCCTGGATCTGCGCGGCGGCGTGCATTTCCTGCTTGAAGTGGACATGAAAGCAGCCCTGGTCAAGACCATGGAGCGCTATACCGGCGACATCCGCAGCGCCCTGCGCGAGAAAAAGATTGCCTATGCCGGCATCAGCCGTCAGCCCGACCAGACCATCCAGGTCAAGTTCCGCGATGCCGAAACGCGTGGCAAGGCTGCCAACGAACTGCTCAAAAACATGCCCGACCTGATTTTGAAGGAAACAGAAGAAGGCGGCGAATTCAGGATCATCGCCAATTTGAACCCGCAGGCGCAAAAACGCAGCCAGGAATTCGCCCTGCAACAGAACATCACCACCCTGCGCAACCGCGTCAACGAACTCGGCGTGGCAGAACCCATTATCCAGCAGCAAGGCGCGGACCGCATCGTGGTACAGCTGCCCGGCGTGCAGGATACCGCCAAGGCCAAGGAAATCCTCGGCCGTACCGCCACCCTGGAAATCCGCATGGTGGACGAGGAACACGACGTCAACGCCGCGCTCCAGGGCCAGGTCCCCTTTGGCACCGAGCTTTATACCGAACGCAAGGGCTCGCCCATGCTGGTCAGGAAGCAGGTCGTGCTGACCGGCGAATACATCAGCGATGCCTCGCCCGGCTTCGACAACCAGACCAGCGAGCCGGTGGTGCATATTTCCCTCGACGGCCGCGGCGCGCGCATCTTCCGCGACACCACGCGCGAAAACGTGGGCAAGCGCATGGCCATCCTGCTGATCGAAAAAGGCCAGGCGGAAGTCATTACCGCCCCGGTGATCCGCGAGGAAATCGGCGGAGGCCGGGTGCAGATCAGCGGCGCCATGACAGCCCAGGAAGCCAACGATGTCTCCTTGCTGCTGCGTGCCGGCGCGCTGGCGGCCCCGATGGAAATCATCGAGGAACGCACCGTCGGACCCAGCATGGGCGCGGAGAATATTTCCAAGGGCTTCAACTCGAACATCTATGGCTTCATCGCCATCGCCGTGTTCATGATCATTTACTACCGCTTCTTCGGCACGATTTCCACCCTCGCGCTGAGCGCCAACCTGCTGTTCCTGGTGGCCTTGCTGTCGCTGCTGCAAGCCACGCTGACCCTGCCCGGCATGGCGGCAATCGCGCTCACCATCGGCATGGCGATCGACGCCAACGTGCTGATCAACGAACGGATCCGCGAGGAGCTGCGCAACGGCACCTCGCCGCAAGCGGCTATCCATGCCGGTTACGAGCGTGCCTTCGACACCATTCTGGACTCCAACATCACCACCTTCATTGCCGGCGTGGCGCTATTCTGGCTCGGCTCCGGCCCGGTGCGGGGTTTCGCGGTGGTATTGTGCCTCGGCATCCTGACCTCGATTTTCAGCGCGGTGGTGGTATCACGCAGCCTGGTCAACCTGAGCTATGGCCGCAAAGTCAGGCTGGATAAAGTTTCGATTTGATTATTGCTAAATGTAGGGTGGGTTAGCGAAGCGTAACCCACCAGGTGGCAGCATGATGGCGGGTTACGCGGCTACGCCGCTAACCCACCCTGCGATTCTGTGGCTAAGCCGTTTTAAGGAAAAAATATGCTGGAACTTTTCAACATCAAGCGCGACATCCCGTTCATGAGCTATGCCCGGGTCACCACGCTGATCTCCCTGGTGACCTTCATCCTGGCGGTGGCCGCGCTCGGCTTCAAGGGCCTCAATCTGGGCGTGGACTTTACCGGCGGCACGGTGATGGAAATCACCTACCCGCAACCGGCGGAAGTGCCGAAAATCCGCGACACGCTGGAGAAAATGGGTCTGAAAGACGCCGCCGTGCAAACCTTCGGCACCTCGCACGATGTCCTGATCCGCCTGCCGGCCAAACCCGAACTCAGCAGCGCCAAGCTGTCCGAGCAGGTATTTCAGGCACTGGCCGCATCAGACGCCAGCGTCAAGTTGCAACGCGTCGAGTTTGTCGGCCCGCAGGTAGGCCAGGAACTGTATGAAAACGGCGCCCTGGCCCTGCTGGTGGTGTGTTTCGGTATCATGGCCTACCTTGCCGTGCGCTTCGAGTGGCGCTTCGCCGTGGCTGCCATCATCGCCAACATGCACGACATCGTGATCATTCTGGGCTTTTTCGCCTTTTTCCAGTGGGACTTTTCCCTGACCGTGCTGGCCGCGGTACTGGCAATTCTGGGCTACTCGGTGAACGAATCGGTGGTGGTATTCGACCGGATCCGCGAAAACTTCCGCAAGATGCGCAAGGCCAGCGTGCCCGAAGTCATCGACAACGCCATCACCCGCACCATGTCGCGCACCATCATCACCCACTTCAGCACCCAGCTGATGGTACTGGCCATGCTGTTCTTCGGTGGCGAGGCCCTGCACTATTTTGCCCTGGCACTAACCATCGGCATCCTGTTCGGCATTTACTCCTCGGTCCTGGTTGCCAGCCCGATCGTGCTGTGGCTGGGGGTTTCGCGCGAGCAGTTCCTCAAGCCGGAGAAAAAGGAAGGCGAAGAGGCCGAAGTCCTGCCTTAAGAACTTAACCCATGGAACTGCTGCTTTCCTTCATCGACCTTGTCCTGCACCTGGACAAGCATCTGCCCATATTGATCCAGCAATATGGCACCTGGATTTACCTGGCCCTGTTTCTGGTGATTTTCTGCGAAACCGGGCTGGTGGTAACCCCTTTCCTGCCGGGAGATTCGCTGCTCTTCATTTCCGGCGCCATCGCCGCCACCGGCGCCATGGAGCCCGAAGTTCTGGTCGTCCTGCTGGTATCCGCCTCATTTCTCGGCGACAACACCAACTACTGGATCGGCCGCCTGGCCGGGCCGAGGATATTCAAGAGCAACACCTCGCGCCTGCTCAACCGCGACTACCTGGACAAGACCCACCACTTCTACCAGAAGCACGGTGGCAAGGCCATCATCCTGGCGCGATTCTTCCCCATCATCCGCACCTTCGCGCCCTTTGTCGCCGGCATGGGCCACATGGATTACCGCCGCTTCCTGTTCTTCAGCTTCAGCGGCAGCATCGCCTGGGTAGGCTCCTTCGTGCTTGGCGGCTATTTCTTCGGCAACATCCCCTTCATCAAGCAGAACCTCACCCTGGTGATGCTTGGGATCATCTTCGTATCCATTCTGCCCGGCATCATCGGCTACCTGCGCCACCGTTTTCAGTAGCCTATTTGCGCCAGCCACAAAGCATGATAGCTTTGCGGCATGGAATTTCTGGCCTACATCGCGCTCGCGCTTTTTTTCCTGATCGCCCCGCTGCTGGGCATTTCGGCCTATCTGCGGCAGGGGACGCTTGAAAAAACCCAGCGCGAACGCAACAACGCCCTGAGTGCGCGCATCTCCGCGCTGGAAGCAGAGATCGCTCTATTAAGGCAGCCCCAGCCGGCGCCAGGTGAACCCGTGCCACTCGCCGCAAATGCGGCCATTCCGGTAACAGCCGTAGCCACCCCCAGCCAACCCGTTTCCGCGCCTCGGCCCCGGCGCGATGAAAAACCTTCATCCGGCATTGACCTGGAAACGCTGATCGCAGGCCGCTGGCTCAATCGCATCGGCATCATCGCCCTGCTGCTGGCCGGATCGTTCTTCCTCAAATTTGCCTTCGACAACGACTGGATCGGCCCGGCAGGCCGCGTCGCCATCGGCCTGCTGTCGGGCAGCGCGCTGATCGTGTTCAGCCAGACCCTGCTCAGGCGTGGCTACAGCTATTTTTCCGACGGCATCGCCGGGCTGGGGGCGGGTGTGCTGTATCTTTCGCTCTATGCTGCCCACCAGTTTTACCATCTCGTGCCCTCCTGGGCGGCGTTCGGCGGCATGGCCATCACCACTGCCGCCCTGATGGGACTGGCGCTGGGCCGGGATTCGCAGCGCATTGCCCTGCTGGCGCTGGCTGGCGGCTTCCTCACCCCGGCCCTGCTGAGCAGCGGAGTGGATGCGCAAATCCAGCTTTTCAGCTATCTGGCCGTGCTGAACATGGGCCTGATGGTTCTCGCCCGCCGCCGCGACTGGGACCTGCTGCCGCCACTGGCGCTGGCGGCCACCATCGCCTATTACTTCGGCTGGCACGAGCAGTTCTACCTTGCAGCCACCCGCCTGCTGCCAACGCTGGCCTTCCTGACCCTGTTCTTTGCCCAGTTCGCCGCCCTGTCCGTGCTCCAGGCGCGGCGCGGCGAACGGCTCACGCCGCTGCAAATCCTGCTGCTGCTCCTGAATGCCGCCTTCTACCTCATTGCACTGGGTGATCTGCTCTACGGCCAGCATCGCACCTATCTCACCCTTGCCCTGCTGCTGCTCTCCGCGGCCTACCTCGGCATGATGCGCCTCGCGCCGCCCACGCCCGCGCGCCTGCCTTTCGCCGCGCTGGCCCTGACCGCCGCCACGCTGGCCATCCCGGTACAACTGGAGGGCGAATGGATCGCCATTGCCTGGGCCATCGAGGGCGCGGCGCTGGCTGCCAGCGGATTCAGAAGCGGCAACGCCGGCCTGCGCGGCGCCGCACTGATCCTGTTTGCCCTCGCTGCCGTGACGCTGATTGCTGACCTGCCGGAAGGCGGGGCATTTCTCCTCAATGCGCGCTTCGCCACTTTCGCCGTGCTGGCCGCCTGCCTCGGCCTGGCTGCGGCCTGGGCGTTCAGGGCGGTTGAGACACTTTCCAGCAACGAGCGCCCTGGTTTTGGCGCGGCAGGCGTGGCGGCGAATATCTTTGCCGTGTGGGGCCTGTCGCTGGAACTGTGGGATGTGTTCAGCAGCGGGCAACGAACCGGCCTGGCACAATTGCTTGCCCTGTCCCTGTTCTGGGCGGCGTATGCCACGGTTTTGATCCTCATTGGCGTGCGGCGCAACATCCCCGCGCTGCGCTGGCAGGCGCTGGCGCTGTTCGGGCTGCTGGTGGGCAAGGTATTCCTGTATGACTTCGCCCTGCTCGAAAAGGCCTATCGCATTGCCTCCTTCTTTGCCTTGGGCACGGCATTGCTGGCCGTATCCTTTTTCTACCAGCGCCGTCAGGGAGCTGAAAAACCCGGCAAGGAATCCTGATGCGACGGCTGTTCCTGCTACTCCTCCCTTTCGGCGTGCAGGCTGCGGAACTGCCCCCGGCCAAGGCAGCCGAGCCTGCCGCCTGGCAGCACTGGCAATATTCCCGCCCATTGCAGATGCCCGCCGCACCATCGGAGTGGGCGCGCTTCACCCTGCCAGCCGAAATTCATGGCCCGGCACAGGGCAGCCTCGCAGACCTGCGCCTGATCGGCCAAAACGGCAAGGAAATTCCCTATCTACTGTACGCGCAACAGGAGCAATGCCAGCGCACCTGGCGCAGCGCGCCGCTCAGCGATACCGGCTTCATTCCCGGCCAGTACAGCCAGGCCGTAGTCGATGCAGGAACTGACGGTGCGCTGCACAATGCGGTTGAAATCAGCACGGAGCAGAAGGATTTTTTCACCTGGACAGAGATCGCCGCCAGTGATGACCACGTTACCTGGCGCAGCGTGCGGGAAAAAGCGCCGCTCTACCGCTTCGACAGCGCCAGGCCGAACAACGGCGAGATCCTGAATTACCCCCTGACCCGATCGCGCTGGCTACGCCTGCGCTTTCTGCAGGGCGAGAAGGCCCTGTCGATTACCAGCGCGCGCATCACCCGGGAAGTCCGGACCGAGGCGGAGCGCACCCCGCTTGCCGCAACATTTCAACTCGCTGCCGGGCAGGTTGAAGGGGAGAGCGTGTGGCAAACCGATCTGGGCCGGAGCTTGCCGCCCGTTTCCGCACTGCGCTTTGAGTCCAGTCAGGCCAAATTTCACCGCGGGGTCAAGGTCAGCGCCAGCGAAGACGGCAAGAACTGGCGCGGCATCGCGCACGGACACATCTATCGCCATGCCGCCGCCCTGGATGAGAAGCAGCGCGCAGTACTGGAAATCAGCTTTCCCGAAACCCGCGCCAGATTCTGGCGCATCAGCATACTCAACCGCAACGACCCCGCGCTGCCCGGCCTGCATGTGAACATGCTGTCGATTCCGCGCCACATCGCGTTCAGGCGCGAGGCAGGGCTGGATTACCGCCTGCTTTACGGCAACCCGAGCGCCACGCCGGCACAGTATGAATTGGCACAAGTATCCAGCAGCGCACAATGGCAATCCGCGCCTGTTGCCACATTGGGGATGGAAGCCAGCAACACGTCCTATGTCAGCGCGGCGCCCTGGAGCGAACGCCATCCGTGGCTGCTGTGGACTGCACTCGTCACGGCGGTGGGCATGCTGGCATGGATGGCCATCACGGCGTTGCGCCACGGCCATTCAGGAGTAGGGGACAAGACGGGAAATCGAACCGGGCGGGAATGAACTCCCTGCCCGGGTATCAAGCGGTGGTGTTGATGTTCTGACCCAGATTGGGCGGCAGATTGGCGGCGGTTTTTTCCGCCTTGGGAATGGCGGCTATCAGCTGCTGGGCATTCTGCTCCTCGATCTGCATGGCTTTCTTCAGCACCGAGAGACCAACCGCATCACCGGTGCTCTGGCCGGCAACCGAAGCCAGTGCCGTGCTGGTATTCATGTTTACATTCATAATTAACCTCCGCTACTCGAACAAGCGCTTCGAGTATACCCCGATTTTTTTCTGCCGGGCAATCCTGCCCGGCGGCTTAGGATAAAATTCCGCCATGACCCTCACTGAACTGCGCTATATCGTTGCCCTCACCCGTACCCGCCATTTTGGCCGCGCGGCGGAAGCCTGTTTTGTCAGCCAGCCCACGCTGAGCATTGCCATTCGCAAGCTGGAGGAAGAACTGGGCGTCACGCTCTTTGAGCGCGGCACCAGCGAAATTACCATGACCCCCATCGGTGAGCAGGTAGTAGCGCAGGCGCAACGCGTGCTGGAAGAAGCCAGCGCGATCAAAAGCATCGCCCAGCAGGGGCAGGATCAACTGGCCGGCCCCTTGCGCCTCGGCGCCATCTACACCATCGCGCCCTATCTGCTGCCACAACTGATTCCGGCGCTGCATCAACTTGCGCCAAACATGCCGCTGCATATTGAAGAAAATTTTACCGCCCGTCTCAACGAGCGGCTGAAACAGGGTGATCTGGACGTCATCATCATTGCCTTGCCATTTGACGAACCCGGCTTTGTCACCCAGGCCC
This sequence comes from Sulfuricella sp., assembly GCA_041651995.1. NCBI lineage: Bacteria > Pseudomonadati > Pseudomonadota > Betaproteobacteria > Nitrosomonadales > Sulfuricellaceae > Sulfuricella > Sulfuricella sp. Next base: position 83,255 of record JBAZID010000009.1, read on the forward strand.
TGTATGACGAGCCCTTCCGCGTGGCTTTGCCGTCCAGCCACCCCTGGAGCAAGAAAGAAACCATCAGCAGCGCCGAACTGGAGCAGGAAAGCCTGCTCCTGCTGGGTTCCGGGCATTGCTTCCGCGATCAGGTATTGCAGGCCTGCCCCGCCGCGCACAACCGTTCCAACGCCGCGCCCGGCAGCATACAGAAGACGCTCGAAGGCAGCTCGCTCGAAACCATCCGCCACATGGTGGCCAGCGGCGCCGGCATCACGGTGCTCCCTTGCAGCGCCATCGGCAAGGGCACGAGCGAAGACAGCCTGCTGGCTTTCCGCCCATTCAGCGCCCCCATCCCCAGCCGCCGGGTGGCTTTGGCGTGGCGCAAGCGCTATCCCCGCCCCGATGCCATCGCCGCCGTGCGTCAGGCAGTGATGGATGCCGGCCTGCCATGTACATCCAGACTGGATCTGCCGCCACAGGAAAATTGATTTTTATCAGGAAACAACTTGTAAATTGGGCTGCCTGCCATAATTTAAAATATTCAGAATTATCCAAATGAATATGAACAAGGGGCAAACAATGAAAAAATTTCAATGCGTAGTCTGTGGCTGGATTTACGACGAGGCTGCTGGCGCACCGGGCGAAGGCATTGCCGCCGGCACGCGCTGGGAAGATGTCCCGGACAGCTGGGCATGCCCGGATTGCGGGGTAGGAAAAGCTGACTTTGAAATGGCTCAGATAGCCTGATAACAGAGGGGGAGATTTCCCCTGCAGGAGAACGCCATGTCACCCCTCATCATTATCGGCAGCGGCCTGGCCGGCTTCACCCTGGCACGGGAATGGCGCAAGCTCGACAGCGCCACGCCGCTGCGCATTTTCACCCGCGACGATGGCGGGTTCTATTCCAAGCCCATGCTCTCCAATGCCATTGCCGGCGGCAAATCGGCCGCACAGCTGGCCATGAAAACGGCAGCGCAGATGGCGCAGGAACTGAATGCCGAGATCAGCGCACACAGCGAGATCAGCGCCATCCATCCGCAGCGTCACAGCATCAGCGTGAACGGAACGGAGCTTGCCTATTCCCGGCTGGTGCTGGCGCAGGGCGCCGATCCGATTCGCCCGCCATTGCGGGGCGATGGCGCCGACGCCGTGCTTTCGGTCAACAATCTCGACGATTACGCCCGTTTCCGTGCCGCGCTGGAAGGTAAAAAACGCGTCGCCATCCTCGGCGGCGGATTGATCGGCTGTGAATTCGCCAATGATCTGCTGGCAGGTGGCTTCAGCGTTGACGTCATCGACCCCGGCACACGCCCCCTGGCCGCCCTGCTGCCGGCCGAAGCCAGCATGAAACTACAGGATGCCTTGTGCGAACAGGGCGTGAACTGGCGCTTCGGCGTCAAGGCGGAAGCCGTGGCGCATGCGGGCAATGCCTTGCACCTCAAGCTGTCTGACGGCTCAAGCCTGGACGCGGATGTTGTTCTATCCGCCATCGGCCTGCGTTCGCGCACCGCGCTGGCCGCGGCGGCAGGCATCACCGTCAAGCGCGGCATCGTGGTCGACAACCAGCTCAAAACCAGCGCCCCGGACATCTACGCCATCGGCGACTGCGCGGAAGCGCAAGGCAAGGTGCTGCTGTACGTCATGCCGCTGATGCAGCAGGCGCGGACACTGGCAAAAGTGCTCGCGGGAACCGGGGCAGAGTTGAGTTATCCGGTGATGCCGGTGGTGATCAAAACACCGGCCTGCCCGATCACGGCCTGTCCACCGCCCATCGGCATGGAAGGCGAATGGCAAGTGGAAACCACGCCACAGGGTGTGCGCGCCCTGTTTCTTGACGGGGCAGACCAGCTGCATGGTTTCGCGCTTACCGGACAGGCCACGGCGGAAAAGAACAGCCTGGCGCAACAACTGGGCGCATCCTGAGCAAGACGTAATTCAAACCCGGCCCGGTCAAACACGATGCAGGAAATCCGGAATGACAACATAACGGGCATTCTGGCTGGACATTTGCTCCATAGCACATGAAAATAGCCCGGGAATTGAGCCAAGACCCGTTCCAGCCCTTTGCCAGGACCTTGCATGACATCTCCGGACCAGCCCGCCTCCAGTAAAAGCCATCTCGGCGAGGGACTGCATGAAGATTTACTCCACCCGGATCCCTTGCTGGACTGCCTGGTAGAACTCACGCGCATCCATGGCCGCCCCAGCACGCGCGCTGCTTTATCGGCGGGCCTGCCCCTGCCAAAAGAAGGTCTCACTCCTTCGCTGTTTGCACGTCCTGCCGCTCGCGCGGGGTTTTCCAGCAAGGTGGTGCGCAGGAAACTTGAAAAAATCGATCCTGCCTTGTTACCCGTTATTCTGTTGCTGGATGGGGATGAGGCCTGCCTGCTGCTGGGCTGGAGTGATGACGGCAATACCGCAAGATTGCTGTTTCCGGACACTTCCCAAGGCTTGGTTACCCTGCCGCGCGACGAGCTGGCCGCCCGCTACACGGACATCGCCATTTTTGCACGCCCCCATTTCCGCTTCGACCAGCGCACCCCTGAAATAGGCAGCGTGCCGCAAAAACACTGGTTCTGGGGCGCAATTCTCGAACAGCTGCCGGTTTACCGCGACATTCTGGCTGCGGCCGTGCTGATCAATCTGTTTGCCCTGGCCATGCCGCTTTTCACCATGAACGTGTACGACCGCGTGGTGCCAAACTTCGCCGTTGAAACCTTGTGGATGCTGGCTGCCGGGATGACGCTGGTGCTTGGGATTGATTATGTGCTGCGGCTGCTGCGTGGCCATTTTATCGACCTCGCCAGCGTGCGTATCGACCTCAGGCTATCCAAGCTGATCATGGAACACGTCCTGGGCATGCGGCTCAGCAACCGCCCGGCTTCCGTCGGCTCTTACGCGGCAACACTGAGATCCTTTGAATCCGTGCGTGATTTCATTGCATCCGCCACGGTCACGGCGCTGATCGACCTGCCCTTTGCCCTGCTCTTTTTCCTGGTCCTGGCCTGGATATCCTGGCCGCTGGTCTTCATCCCGATTCTCGGTGTTATCGCCGTCGTGATCTACAGTTATGTCATTCAGCACAAAATGCATGAACTATCCGAAACCACTTTCCGCTCTGCCGCATTACGCAATGCCACCCTGGTGGAAAGCCTGACCGCACTCGAAGCCATCAAGGCGCATGGCGCCGAGGGCGTGATGCAAGCCAAATGGGAAAAGACCGCTGCCTTCCTGGCGCGCATGAGCGCCCAGATGCGCCTGCTTTCATCCTCCGCCATCAATGGCGTCATGACCTTGCAACAGTTCGTGAACATGAGTGTGATCGTGGGCGGCGTGTATCTGATTCATGCCGGCATGCTCACCATGGGTGGCCTGATCGCCTGCACCATGCTGGCCTCGCGTGCCATGGCGCCGCTGGGGCAGATAGTGGGTCTGCTGTTGCAGTTTCAGCAGGCTGAAACCGCACTCAAATCACTCGAACAGACCATGTCCCAGGCGACAGAGCGCTCGGAGGAAACCAATTTTATTCATCGCCCGGAAATCCGCGGTGAAATCGAATTCCGCGACGTGCAGTTCACCTACCCGGGCCACAGCGAACCCGCACTGCGCGGCGTGTCATTCAAAATCAATCCCGGCGAGCACGTCGTGGTAATCGGGCGTGTGGGCTCCGGCAAGACTACCCTGCAAAAACTCATGCTGGGCCTCTACCCTCCAAGCGAAGGCACGGTCCGGATCGATGGCGTGGACCTGCGCCAGCTCGACCCTGCCGATGTGCGCCGCAACATCGGCTATGTAGAACAGGACACCATCCTGCTCTACGGCTCATTGCGCGAAAACATTGCCATCGGCGCGCCTTATGCCGACGACCGGACCATTATCGCGGCTTCCGATGTCGGCGGACTGACCGACTTCGTGAACCGTCACCCCCAGGGTTTCGACATGATCATCGGTGAGCGTGGCGAATCGCTATCCGGCGGCCAGCGCCAGGGCGTCGCCATCGCCCGCGCTGCCCTGCTCGACCCCCCAATCCTGTTGCTGGACGAACCCACCAGCGCGATGGATTTTTCATCCGAAGCCCAGTTCAAGGAGCGCCTGAAAGGCTTTGCGCAGCACAAGACCCTGATCATCGTCACGCACCGCAACAGCCTGCTTGATCTGGCAAGCCGCATCATCGTCATCGATGACGGATGCGTCGTGGCCGATGGCCCGCGCGACAAGGTGATCGAGGATCTGCAAGCCGGGCGGGTCGGGAGGGCGTCATGAGCGCGCGCCTGATCGGGGCCGCAAAACGCATCCGGGCCATGCTGGAAGCCATCCGCCTCAAAGTCCAGCCGGACGTGGATCGCTGGCTGAACACATGGAAAATCGACCCCGACCTTCCGGAACCGGATTTCGTTGCCGATGCCGATTACTATATCGTCCAGCAGGAACCCTTGCGCGCACGGGTCCTGATCCGCAGCCTGGCGGTGGTGTTCCTGATTTTCACCATGTGGGCCGCGCTGGCGCAGGTCGACGAAATCACTCGCGGCGAAGGCAAAGTCGTGCCTTCCCAGCAATTGCAGGTCCTGCAAAGCCTGGATGGCGGGATTGTGTCCGAGATCAAGGTGCGCGAAGGCCAGATCGTCAATCCGGGCGATCTGCTGCTGCGGATCGACGCCACCCGTTTCGTCTCCTCGGTGCGCGAAAGCCAGTCGCAGTATTTTTCCCTCCTGGCCAAGGCCGCCCGCCAGCGCGCGCTCACCGAGGGAAAACCCTTTATACCGCCACCGGAAACCCTCAAGGAAGATCCTCGGACAGTAGAAGAGGAAAAAAGCCTGTATGAAACCGCCACCTCCAATCTGGAAGCCCAACTCTCGATTGCCCGCCAGCAACTCGCGCAGCGCCAGCAAGAGCTCGCGGAAGCGCGCGCGCGTCGCGAGCAAGCTGGACAAGCTTACGACCTGACGCTCAAGGAACTCAACGTCACCAGGCCGCTGCTCAAGGCTGGCGCGGTTTCCGAGGTTGAACTCCTGCGCCTGGAGCGTGACGTCTCTCGCTTCCGTGGTGAACGCGACATGGCAGCCACGCAAATTATCCGTACCCAGGCGGCCATCTCCGAAGCCTCGCGCAAAATTCAGGAAGTAGAACTTAGTTTCCGCAGGGAACAGGGCACCGAACTTTCCGAAACCATGAGCAAGCTCAATGCCCTCTCCGAAGGCAGCGTGGGGCTGGCGGACAGAGTCAAGCATTCCGACTTGCGCTCCCCGGTTTACGGTACCGTCAAGCGTCTGCTGGTCAACACGGTAGGCGGCGTGGTTCAGCCGGGAAAAGACGTGCTGGAAATCGTGCCGCTGGAGGACAATCTGCTTCTGGAAGCCAAGGTCATGCCCAAGGACATCGCATTTCTTCGCCCCGGGCAAAAAGCGCTGGTCAAATTCACGGCCTATGACTTTTCTGTTTATGGCGGGCTCGAGGCCACGCTGGAACATATCGGCGCGGACTCGCTGACAGACGAGCGCGGCAACACCTTCTACATCGTGCGTGTACGCACTCACAAGTCGAAACTGGCCGATCACCTGCCCATCATTCCCGGCATGGTGGCCGAGGTAGACATTATCACCGGCCAAAAGAGCATTCTCTCCTACCTGCTGAAACCGGTCATCAAAGCCAAGCAGGCTGCATTGACCGAGCGCTGAGGGAAACCAGACAGCCCATGGGAATCGACAACCTTTTCGTTTCAGCCAATGGCGGACTGTTGCCACGCTGGCTGGAGGCGTTTCCGGATGCCAAGGGCTGCAAAACAGGCGACGGGCTACAAAAACAGAAATGCGACATTGCCTGGCTGCACATCACCGCCGGAGACTCCGCCCCGCAGCAGCTGGAAGAGGTTCGTAGACATCTGGGCGGCGTAACCTGCGTCGTGCTGAGCGACCTGCCGGATGACGAGCAGGCCTTGGCAGCCTTCGGCGCCGCCGCACGCGGCTACTGCAACACCCACGCCGCGCCAGCCGTGCTGCAACAAGTGGCAAACGTAGTGCAGCAGGGCGGGCTGTGGATTGGCGAATCGCTGATGCAGCGAGTTATCGCGTCGACTGCGCGGATTATGCAGCCACCGGATCAGGCTATGGTTCGCAGATGGGCAGACATCCTGACCGGGCGCGAAAGGGAAATCGCCCGCCACATCGCACACGGCGCCTCCAACAAGGAAATCGCCCGTGAACTGGGCATCACCGAGCGCACGGTAAAAGCACACGTCGGCGCCATTCTGGAAAAGCTCAAGGTTCGCGACCGCCTGCAAATCGCATTGCGCGTCAACGGCCAATCCCCCTCCTGACAACCCGTTCGCCGGGTTGTACTTCAGTCCAATATCCACCATTGGAAAGTCGCACTAAAGTAGCGACCATCATCCATTTCGCACGGAATACTCGTCATGTCACAGCAAGCCAACATCGCCGGCAAGGTCGCCCACCTCGAAGGTCAGGCCTTTGCGCGCAGTTCGGACGGTTCACAGCGCCAGCTCAAGCTGGGTGACGCCGTGTATGAAGGGGAAGTGATCATTACCAGGGAAGGCAGCAAAATTGAACTGGCCTTCGATCAGGGACACACCTACCTGTTGCGCGAAAAGGAAACCCTGACCCTGGATAGCAGCGTATATGACAGCGAAGGCGCTGATGCAAAAAGTGCAGCGCTGCTCCCGCGTGTGGGCGAATTGACAGAAATTACCCAGGCCATCGCCGCAGGCAGCAGTCTCGATCAATTGCTCGAAGAAACCGCGGCAGGACTAACCGGCGGCAGCGCTGCGGATAACGGCCACAACTTTGTCCAGCTGATTCGTATTGCGGAAGCCATTCCCCAGTTCGATGATGCGTATGGCTCAGCAGGCCGCAGAGACATACCGCCGTTGCCAGATGCTCAAGTATTGCTGGTGCCGCAAACAAGCACAAGCACCGTAGCCGAGCCCCCCCCCGGCTCCAACAATGCTGCGGTGATCAGCAGCGGCACGGGCACAATCACCGAGGACTCGGTGCTCTCCACTTCAGGCTCGCTGACCATCAGTGATGCCGATGCAGGCCAGGCCAGCTTCGTGGCTCAGGCCAGCACTGCGGGGGCTTATGGTTCGTTCACGCTCGGTACCAATGGTGCCTGGACTTACTCGCTCGATAACGCTAATCCAGCAGTTCAGGCGCTGGGAGCAGGCCAGACCCTGTCCGAGACCTTTACCGTGTCGAGTCTGGATGGCACAACCTCCAGTGTGACAGTCACCGTCAACGGCACCAACGATGCGGCCGTGATCAGTTCCGGGACCGGCGCGGTCACGGAAGATGCAGTTCTCTCGACTTCAGGCACGCTGACCATCAGCGATACCGATGCAGGCCAGGCCAGCTTCATCGCTCAGCCCGCCACTTCTGGTGCCTATGGCAACTTCACCCTCGGCACCAATGGCGCCTGGACTTACACACTCGATAACACCAACCCGACGGTTCAGGCCCTGGGCGCAGGCCAGACCCTGTCCGAGACCTTTACCGTATCGAGTCTGGATGGCACAACCTCCAGTGTGACAGTTACGGTCAACGGCACCAACGATGTGGCAGTGATCAGTTCCGGTACCGGTACGGTCGCCGAAGACTCGGCGCTCTCGACCAGCGGCACGCTGACCATCTCCGACACCGATGCCGGTCAGGCCAGCTTCGTGGCTCAGGCCAGCACTGCGGGTGCCTATGGCAGCTTCACCCTCGGTACCAATGGGGCATGGACTTACAGCCTCGATAACGCCAATACCACGGTTCAGGCTCTGGGCGCTGGTCAGACCCTGAGCTAAACCTTTACCGTGTCGAGCCTGGATGGCACGGCTTCCAGTGTGACGGTTACGGTCAATGGCACCAACGATGTTGCCGTGATCAGTTCCAGGACCGGTGTGGTGATGGAAGATGCCGTTCTCTCGACTTCAGGCTCGCTCACGATCAGTGATACCGATGCGGGCCAGGCCAGCTTCGTGGCTCAGGCCGCCACCACTGGTGCTTACGGCAGCTTCACCCTCGGCACGAATGGTGCCTGGACCTTCACCCTCGATAACACCAATCCGACTGTTCAGGCGCTGGGCGCGGGTCAGACCCTGACCACTAGCTATCCCGTCACTTCGCTGGATGGCTCCTCCAGCCAGGTCACGATTACCATCAACGGTGCCAATGAAACAGCTTCCGTTGGACTTGGGGCCGTGCAGGAAGACGTAACATCTACTACAGGGGGGGTGCTCACTGCTACGGGTGGTGCCACCTTCGTGCCGGCAACCATCACGGGCTCTTATGGTTCGTTGTCCGTCGCTGCGGACGGTTCATGGGCATATAACCTCAATAACTCCGACCCGGCTGTGCAAGCATTGGCGGCAGGTCAGAATGTCGTGGAACCAACATTCACCGTAGCGTTGTCGGATGGTTCTACTACAACGGTTAATATCTCCGTGACCGGCTCTAATGATGTGGCAGTGATCAGTTCCGGTACGGGGTCGGT
>JBAZID010000010.1 GCA_041651995.1 Sulfuricella sp.
TCCATCTCCGGGCGTGGCACCGTCGTAACCGGCCGTATCGAACGCGGCATCGTCAAGGTTGGCGAAGAAGTTGAAATTGTCGGCATCAAGCCCACCATCAAAACCACCTGCACCGGTGTAGAGATGTTCCGCAAACTGCTCGACCAGGGACAGGCGGGCGACAACGTCGGCGTACTGCTGCGCGGCACCAAGCGTGAAGAAGTCGAGCGCGGCCAGGTGCTGGCCAAGCCTGGTTCCATCACCCCGCACACCAAATTCTCGGCAGAGATCTATGTGCTCTCCAAGGATGAGGGTGGCCGTCACACCCCATTCTTCCAGGGCTACCGTCCACAGTTCTACTTCCGCACCACCGACGTAACCGGTGCGATCGAACTGCCGGCCGGCACGGAAATGGTCATGCCGGGAGATAACATCTCGATCAACGTTGCGCTGATCCAGCCGATCGCCATGGAAGAAGGCCTGCGTTTCGCGATTCGCGAAGGCGGCCGTACCGTTGGTGCCGGTGTCGTGGCCAAGGTCATCGAGTAAAAAACTTTTATTCGCGGCGAACACGGGTTCGCCGCACCGCTCTTTAGGAATATCATGCAAAGCCAAAAAATCCGTATCCGTCTCAAAGCATTTGACTACCGACTGATTGACCAATCTGCCCTTGAGATTGTTGAAACCGCCAAAAGAACTGGCGCGGTTGTGCGTGGGCCGGTTCCATTGCCTACCCGGATAGAACGTTTTGACGTACTGCGCTCGCCGCACGTTAACAAGACCTCCCGTGACCAGTTTGAAATCCGTACCCATCTACGTTTGATGGATATCATTGACCCCACGGACAAAACCGTGGATGCGCTGATGAAGCTGGATCTTCCGGCTGGCGTGGATGTGGAAATCAAGCTGTAAACTATTAAACCTGTAGTATGGTTTGTAACGGCTAAAAATACGGTGTATAATCCGCCGTCTTTTTAGTCGTTTAGTTCTTTTGCTATTAAAACCGCCGGTCAATCGAAATCGGCATTGTTTAAGGAAAATAATGATGAGCCTCGGACTTATAGGTCGCAAGGTTGGCATGACGCGCATCTTTACCGACGACGGAACAAGCGTTCCGGTGAGTGTAATAGACGTGTCGGGTAACCGTGTGACTCAGATCAAGAGTGCAGAAACGGATGGCTATTCTGCCGTCCAGATGACATGTGGCGAGCGTCGTGTCAGTCGTGTGACTAAAGCATTGGCGGGGCACTACTCCAAAGCTGGAGTTGAGGCTGGCCGTTCCATCAAGGAGTTCGTCGCGACTGCGGATCAAATTTCCCAGTTTGCGTTAGGTGCCAGTGTCAGTGCTGATGTCTTTCAGGCCGGGCAGTTGGTTGATGTGACAGGTACAACCCAGGGTAAGGGTTTTGCCGGTGCAATCAGACGTCACCACTTCAGTTCCAACCGTGCTACCCATGGTAACTCCCGTTCGCATAACAGTCCTGGTTCGATCGGTCAGAATCAGGATCCTGGTCGCGTATTTCCTGGAAAGCGTATGGCTGGACATCTTGGTGCTGTGCGTCGTACCACACAAAATCTTGAAATCGTACGCGTCGATGCCGAGCGTCAGCTGCTGCTGATCAAAGGCGCGATCCCCGGCTCCAAAGGTGGCGATGTTCTTATTCGTCCCGCTGTGAAGGCAGGTGCATAATGGAACTTAAACTTATTAATGATCAGGGCCAGGCAACGGCAAGTGTCAATGCTTCGGACGTTGCTTTCGGTCGTGAATTCAATGAAGACCTGGTTCATCAGGTTGTGACCGCATACATGGCAAATGCGCGTACGGCGACAAGTGCGCAAAAGGGTCGCAGTGAAGTGGCAAAAAGTACAAGGAAGCCATTCCGTCAAAAGGGCACGGGCAATGCTCGTGCGGGTATGGCGTCCAGCCCGCTGTGGCGTGGAGGTGGTAAGACATTCCCAAATAGCCCAGATGAGAACTTTTCCCACAAGGTTAACAAAAAGATGCATCGTGCCGGAATGCAGTCCATTCTTTCAGAGTTGGCGCGTATTGGTCGTCTGCAGGTGGTTGAGGAGTTCAGGATTGATACTCCCAAGACTAAACAGATGGTGCAAAAAATCAAGTCACTGGGATTTGAGAGTGTTCTTGTTGTGACTGATGATGTGGATGAAAATCTGTATCTTTCCTCGCGTAACCTGCCGCATGTGTTGGTCGTAGAGGCTCAACATGCTGATCCAGTAAATTTGGTTCGTTTTCCCAATGTACTGTTGACCCGCGGTGCGGTGAAAAAATTTGAGGAGATGCTGGGATGAGTGCGAATACAGCGAATCAAGAGCGCCTGATGCAAGTTATTCTCGCGCCGCAAATTTCAGAAAAAGCCACAATGTTGGCTGATAAATATCAGCAAGTGGTTTTTCGTGTGGTCGGCAATGCAACCAAGCCAGAAGTAAAGGCTGCGGTTGAACTGTTGTTTAAGGTTGAGGTGGCTGGTGTGCAAATTGCCAATGTTAAAGGCAAGGTAAAGCGTTCTGGCCGCACCATGGGTCGTCGCAAGGACTGGAAAAAGGCTTTTGTTTCTTTGAAGCCGGGCCAGGAACTTAACCTCATGGTTGGCGAGTAGGAGAGCTGATATGGCACTAATTAAAGTAAAACCAACTTCCGCTGGTCGGCGCGCTGTTATCAAGGTTGTCAACCCGGATCTGCACAAGGGTGCGCCTCATGCCCCACTGCTGGAAAGCCAGTTTAAACATGCAGGCCGCAATCATAATGGCCGCATTACTGTGCGTCATCAAGGTGGTGGTCACAAGCAGCATTACCGGGTAATTGACTTCCGTCGTGACAAGGATGGTGTTCCTGCAAAAGTTGAGCGCCTTGAGTACGATCCGAATCGTAGCGCTAATATTGCTCTGCTTTGCTACATGGATGGTGAGCGTCGCTACATTATTGCTCCCAAGGGTGTATCTGTTGGTATGCAATTGATCAGCGGTTCCGATTCGCCCATCAAGGTGGGTAATACCCTGCCTCTACGAAACATTCCCGTGGGTTCGACGATTCATTGCGTTGAGATGATGCCAGGCAAGGGTGCACAGATTTCGCGTTCGGCGGGCACTTCGGTTCAGTTGCTTGCTCGTGAGGGGGCGTATGCTCAACTGCGTTTGCGCTCTGGTGAAATTCGTAAAGTTCACGTGGACTGTAAGGCTACCATTGGTGAGGTGGGTAATTCCGAACATAGCCTTCGTTCCATTGGTAAGGCAGGGGCAATGCGTTGGCGTGGCGTGCGTCCGACTGTTCGTGGCGTGGTGATGAACCCGGTCGACCACCCGCATGGTGGTGGTGAAGGCAGGACGTCCGCTGGCCGTCATCCTGTCAGCCCATGGGGTACTCAGACCAAGGGGTATCGTACTCGCCGAAACAAGCGCACACAGAATATGATCGTGCGCCGTCGCCCATCGAATAAGAGGTAATCTAAATGGCTCGCTCTATTAAAAAAGGCCCGTTTGTCGACGTGCATCTGATTAAGAAGATTGAAACTGTTCGTGCTACTAATGACAAGCGTCCTATCAAGACCTGGTCCCGCCGTTCAACCGTTTTACCTGATTTTGTTGGTTTGACAATTGCTGTGCATAACGGCAAGCAGCATGTTCCCGTATTTGTTAACGAGAACATGGTTGGACACAAGCTGGGTGAGTTTTCTTTGACGCGCACCTTTAAAGGGCATGCCGCGGATAAGAAGGCGAAGAAATAGGAGATCATGATGAGAGTAAGCGCAGTATTACGCGGAACCCGCCTATCGGCACAGAAAGGCCGCCTGGTTGCTGATCAGATTCGCGGTTTGCCGGTTGAGCGCGCCTTGAATATTCTGGCTTTTAGCCCAAAAAAAGGTGCCGTTATAATCAAAAAGGTTCTTGAATCTGCAATTGCCAATGCCGAGCATAACGAAGGTGCCGATATTGACGAATTGAAGGTTTCTACCATTCTTGTGGACGAAGGTACTACGCTCAAGCGCTTCCGTGCTCGTGCCAAGGGTCGTGGCGCACGTATCCTTAAACCGACCTGCCATATAACCGTAACGGTTGGCGACTAAAGCAAGGGTAGAAAGGGAAAATTATGGGACAGAAGATTAATCCGACTGGCTTTCGCCTGAGTGTTCTGAAGAACTGGTCGTCGAAATGGTATGCAAATAGTAAAAACTTTGCTGGAATGTTGCATGAAGATATCAAGGTACGAGCATTCCTGAAAAAAAAGCTGGCACATGCTGCGGTTGGCCGGATTTTGATTGAGCGTCCGGCGCGTGATGCAAAAATTACGATTTTCAGTGCCCGCCCTGGCATCGTAATCGGCAAGAAAGGCGAGGATATTGAAGCGCTCAAGATTGAATTGAAAAAGATGATGGGTGTCCCCGTCCATCTTAATATCGAAGAAATCCGCAAGCCTGAAATCGATGCAACCTTGATTGCAGAGAACATCGCATCGCAGCTTGAGAAGCGTGTAATGTTTCGGCGTGCGATGAAGCGCTCCATGCAAAATGCGATGCGTTTAGGTGCGCAAGGCATCAAGATTATGAGTGCTGGACGCTTGAATGGAATCGAAATTGCGCGTACTGAATGGTATCGTGAGGGCCGCGTTCCTCTCCATACCTTGCGTGCTGACATCGACTATGGCGTGGCCGAAGCTAAGACAACATACGGCATCATCGGCATCAAGGTATGGGTGTTCAAGGGCGAAGTGATGGGTAAGGGTGAACAGCCTGTTGCCGCACCGACCGAACCAGTAAAGAGAGCGAGAAAGCCAGGAGCGAAACATGCTGCAGCCAGCTAGACAGAAATTCCGCAAACAGCAAAAGGGCCGTAATACCGGCATAGCTACGCGCGGTAATAAAGTAAATTTCGGTGATTTCGGACTGAAAGCCATTGGTCGTGGCCGTTTGACTGCGCGTCAAATTGAAGCGGCTCGACGTGCAATGACCCGTCACATCAAGCGCGGTGGCCGGATATGGATTCGTATTTTCCCGGATAAGCCTATTTCCTCAAAGCCCGCCGAAGTTCGTATGGGTAATGGAAAAGGAAATCCTGAATATTTCGTGGCAGAAATTCAACCCGGAAAAGTACTGTACGAAATGGACGGGGTAAGCGAGGAACTGGCGCGTGAGGCTTTCCGTCTCGCTTCGGCAAAGCTCCCGATTGCCACCACTTTTGTACTTCGACATGTAGGTAGCTAATAATTATGAAATCCAGTGAATTGAGAGCTAAATCGGCTGATGAGTTGAACCTGGAAATGGTTGAGCTCTTGCGCGCGCAATTTAGCCTGCGCATGCAGCTTTCCACCCAACAAAGCAACAAGGTGGATCAATTGGGTAAAGTTCGTAAGGACATTGCCCGGGTGCGTACCATCATGAGTGAAAAAGCGAGGCAAGCATGAGCGAAGCTAAAGTAACTACGCGCGCACTGGTTGGGCGCGTGGTCAGCGACAAAATGAGCAAGACTGTGACGGTTCTTGTTGAACGCAAGGTAAAGCATCCTTTGTATGGGAAAATTATTCGCCGTTCAAAGAAATACCATGCTCATGATGAGAATAATGAATTTCACGAAGGCGACATGGTTGAAATTCAAGAGTGTCGGCCAATTGCCAGAACCAAAGCGTGGCGTGTAAGTAAACTGCTTGATAAGGCGGTTTAACCTTATTCTTGCAGAAGCAAGAAATTCAATATATACTTGCTGTCTTTGTTGGCGAACCCCCTAATTAGTGGCTGTCGCTGCTGTAGGGTACCAAAACTGACCGTTGTTATATGCTTCGGTTCTGCAAGGAACCGAAGCATAGACGGCTTAAGTTGGAGAAATTTATGATTCAGATGCAAACTCGGCTGGATGTTGCCGACAATACCGGTGCGCGCTCCGTTATGTGCATTAAGGTGTTGGGTGGATCCAAGCGTCGTTACGCCGCTATCGGCGATATCATCAAAGTAACTATCAAGGATGCAGCTCCGCGTGGACGCGTCAAAAAGGGCGATGTCTACAACGCTGTAGTTGTCCGCACTGCCAAAGGTGTTCGTCGTTCAGACGGCTCTTTGGTGAAGTTCGATGGGAATGCGGCTGTACTCCTGAATAATAAACTCGAGCCAATTGGCACCCGTATTTTCGGGCCGGTCACGCGTGAATTGCGTACTGAGCGATTCATGAAGATCGTGTCGCTGGCGCCTGAAGTTCTGTAAGGGGCTGACAATGAACAAGATTCGCAAGGGTGACGATGTGATCGTTACTACTGGTAAAGACAAAGGCAAGCGTGGTGCAGTTCTTCGCATTCTTGAGGGTAAGGTTGTGGTTGAGGGGGCTAATAAAGTTAAAAAGCACCAAAAGCCAAACCCCATGAAGGGCTCTGCTGGCGGTATTGTGGATATTGAAATGCCGATTCAGATTTCAAATGTGGCATTGTTTAATCCAGCTACCAAAAAGGCTGACCGTGTTGGTGTAAGGCAACTTGAGGATGGCCGTAAGGTTCGTTTTTTCAAGTCCAACGGCGAAGTGATTGACGCGTAAGGAATTAACATGGCTCGTTTGCATGATTTTTATAGGGAAACTGTGGCAAAGCAGCTCAAAGAGCAGTTTGGCTACAAATCCGTAATGGAAGTGCCTCGGATAGAAAAAATTACGCTCAATATGGGTGTTGGTGAGGCGGTTGCGGATAAAAAGGTAATGGAGCACGCGGTAAGTGATATGCAGAAGATCGCAGGTCAAAAGCCGGTTGTAACCAATGCCAAGAAGTCAATTGCTGGCTTCAAGATTCGTGAGGGATATCCGGTGGGCTGCAAGGTCACGCTGCGTAAGGTGCAGATGTACGAATTTCTGGATCGCCTGGTTACTGTTGCAATCCCTCGAATTCGAGATTTCCGGGGAATTTCCGGTAAATCTTTTGATGGTCGCGGGAACTACAATATGGGTGTGAAAGAGCAAATAATTTTTCCGGAAATTGAATACGAGAAAATTGATGCGCTTCGTGGCATGAATATCACTATAACAACCACTGCCAAAACTGATGAAGAAGCGCGTGCCTTGCTTGCAGCGTTTAGCTTCCCGTTCAAGAACTGAGGTCGACATGGCAAAAACTTCTTTGATTAACCGCGACCTGAAGCGTCGTGAAACAGTTAAGAAATATGCTGCTAAGCGTGCGGAGCTGAGTGCAATCATTAACAATGTAAAGTTCAGCGACGAAGAGCGTTATGCGGCTCGCGCCAAATTGCAGCAATTGCCGCGTGACTCCAGTCCTGTTCGTTTGCGTAATCGCTGTGCGTTGACGGGACGTCCACGTGGCACGTATAGCAAGTTTGGGCTTGGGCGCAGTAAGTTGCGTGATCTGGCCATGCGCGGTGAAATTCCGGGCATGACCAAGGCCAGCTGGTAACGGGAGAATACAGAATGAGTATGAGTGATCCGATCGCCGATATGCTGACCCGTATCCGGAATGCGCAAAAAGCAGAGAAGGTTGCGGTTTCAATGCCATCTTCCAAGGTTAAGGTTTCTATCGCCGGTGTTTTGAAGGAAGAAGGTTTTATTGATGACTTCGGCGTGCGTGAAGAAGAGGGTAAGCCCTTGCTTGAACTGCGTCTGAAGTATTATGCAGGTCGTCCTGTGATTGAAAAAATTCAGCGCGTAAGCCGTCCAGGCTTGCGTATTTACAAAGGCAGTCAGGATTTGCCCAAAGTTATGAATGGTTTGGGTATTGCAATTGTCTCTACCTCCCGGGGTGTGATGACAGACCGCAAGGCACGGGCAAATGGTGTCGGCGGTGAAGTCCTGTGTGTCGTGGCATGATGAGGTGAATGCATGTCCAGAATAGCTAAAAATCCGGTAGTGGTTCCATCCGGCGTAGAAGTAAAAGTTTCTGCGAATGAAATTACGGTTAAAGGTCCTCTCGGTGTGCTCAGTCAGGCAATGACTGCGGACATTACTGTTGTGCATGAAGGGGATAATCTTCAGTGCGCAGCAGCGAACGACTCCATCCAGGCAAATGCGATGTCCGGTACGATGCGGGCACTGCTGGCAAATATGGTCAAGGGTGTTTCGCAGGGTTTTGAGCGCAAACTGACCCTTGTGGGCGTTGGTTATCGCGCACAGGCCAAGGGAGATGTTTTGAGTTTGTCCCTGGGGTTTTCTCATCCCGTTGAGCACAAGATGCCTGCCGGTGTAAAGGTTGAAACTCCGACTCAGACCGAGGTTGTTATCAAGGGTATCGATAAGCAACAGGTTGGTCAGGTGGCTGCCGATGTGCGTGCCTATCGTAGTCCTGAGCCATACAAGGGTAAGGGTGTTCGCTACTCCGATGAGGTTGTGGTGATCAAGGAAACCAAGAAGAAATAATCGAGGCAAGAGTCATGAATAAAAATCAAGCTCGTTTGCGCAGGTCACGTAAAACCCGTGCCAAGCTCGCAGAGTTGAAAGTGGTTCGGCTGTCAGTGTTCCGCACCAACTGCCATATGTACGCCCAGATCATAGATGCAACTGGTGGTAAAGTTCTTGCCAGTGCATCTACAGTTGAAGCTGATGTGCGCAAGGAATTATCAAATGGCGGCAATTCAGCTGCTGCTGCAATTGTGGGCAAGCGGATTGCTGACAAGGCCAAGAGCCTTGGGATTGAAAAAGTTGCTTTTGACCGCTCCGGCTTCAGGTACCACGGTCGAGTGAAGTCATTGGCCGAAGCGGCACGTGAAAACGGCTTGGTGTTCTAAGCGGGGACGATGATGGCAAAAATGGATATGGAAGATCGCGGCGACGGTTTGCGCGAGAAAATGATTTCGGTAAACCGGGTCACCAAGGTTGTTAAGGGTGGACGGATTATGGGCTTTGCGGCACTAACCGTGGTTGGTGATGGCGATGGCGGAATTGGCATGGGAAAAGGTAAAGCAAAGGAAGTACCTGTTGCTGTGCAGAAAGCCATGGATGAAGCCCGCCGCAATCTGGTCAAGGTGAATCTGAAAAACGGCACGCTGCATCATGCCGTTGTTGGTGAACACGGTGCTGCCAAGGTTTATATGCAGCCCGCCTCTGAAGGTACCGGAATTATCGCCGGTGGTCCGATGAGGGCAATATTTGAAGTAATGGGCGTGCATAACGTTCTTGCGAAATGTATTGGTTCAACCAACCCATATAACCTGGTTCGCGCGACCATTAATGGTTTGCAGGCGATGAATACACCATCCGAGATTGCTGCCAAACGTGGCAAGTCTGTGGAAGAGATTCTGGGGTAATAAAATGTCGAATACAGCCAAAACTCTGAAAGTAACCTTGGCCAAGAGCACGATTGGCACCATTCAAAAGCATCGTGCATGCGTGCGGGGCCTTGGACTGCGCCACTTGAATCATACGGTTGAGGTTAAAGACACGCCTGAAAACCGTGGCATGATCAATAAGGTTAATTACCTCTTGAAGTGCGAGGAATAAATGCAACTAAATACTCTAAAACCTGCTGAAGGCAGTAAGCATTCCAAGCGCCGCGTGGGTCGCGGTATTGGAAGCGGACTTGGAAAGACCGCTGGTCGTGGTCATAAGGGTCAAAAATCTCGTGCAGGCGGTTTCCATAAAGTTGGCTTTGAAGGTGGCCAGATGCCACTGCAACGTCGTTTGCCAAAGCGCGGCTTCAAATCACTGACGAAGGGTAATGTGGCTCAGGTGCGTTTATCTGCACTGAATGCTTTGCCTGTGGATTCTGTCGATCTGTTAGTGCTTAAGCAGGCTGGTGTTGTGCCAGGTTCTTGCCTAGGTGCAAAAGTCTTCCTGTGTGGAAAAGTCGAGAAAGCTGTGAAATTGCAGGGAATTCTCGTGACCAAGGGTGCAAGAGCGGCTATTGAAGCTGCTGGCGGTAACGTGGCAGGTCTGGAGTAATCACTTCTTGGCTACTTCGAGCGTAGGTTCTGCGGGCAAATACTCGGATCTCAAGCAGCGCTTGCTGTTTGTGCTGGGCGCGTTGATTGTTTATCGCATTGGTGCGCACATTCCGGTCCCTGGAATTGATCCGGCTGTTCTTGCTGAGCTATTCAAATCGCAGCAGGGCGGCATTCTGGGCATGTTTAACATGTTTTCGGGTGGCGCGCTGTCTCGTTTTACTGTTTTTGCGCTTGGGATCATGCCTTATATTTCGGCTTCCATCATTATGCAATTAATGACGGTTGTTTCGCCTCAGATGGAACAGTTAAAGAAAGAGGGCGAATCCGGACGGAAAAAAATCACCCAGTACACCCGCTACGGAACAGTCGCCCTGGCCCTGTTTCAGGGTATAGGAATTGCGATTGCACTGGAAGCGCAGCCTGGATTGGTTATTGATCCAAGTCTGTTGTTCCGTGTAACTACTGTTATCACATTGGTAACTGGAACACTTTTCCTGATGTGGATTGGCGAGCAAATTACCGAGCGTGGAATAGGTAACGGTATTTCCATTATCATCTTTGCCGGTATTGTTGCCGGATTGCCGAGTGCAATTGGAGGAACGCTTGAGTTGACTCGCACGGGCGCATTCTCGATCCCTCTGGTTATTATGTTGTTTATTGCTTCAATCGCTGTGACGGGATTTGTTGTTTTCGTGGAACGCGGTCAGCGCAAGATTCTTGTGAACTACGCTAAGCGTCAAGTTGGCCGGCAGATCGTTGGCGGTCAAAGTTCTCACTTGCCACTTAAATTGAATATGGCCGGCGTCATACCGCCGATCTTTGCCTCCAGCATTATTTTGTTTCCCGCTACACTTGCGGGCTGGTTTGGCAGTAGTGAAAACATGAGCTGGCTGAAGGATATCGGATCCACTCTTTCCCCAGGGCAGCCCTTGTATGTCATGTTTTATGCCACTGCAATTATTTTCTTTTGTTTTTTTTATACGGCCCTTGTGTTCAATCCCAAGGAAACTGCGGATAACTTGAAGAAAAGTGGTGCTTTTGTACCAGGAATTCGTCCTGGAGACCAAACGGCAAAATATATAGATCGCATTATGGCCCGGTTGACATTGGCTGGTGCGTTGTATATTACATTGGTGTGCTTGCTTCCTGAATTCCTGATCGTGAAGTGGAATGTGCCTTTCTACTTTGGCGGAACTTCGTTGCTGATTATTGTTGTTGTGACAATGGATTTCATGACTCAGGTGCAATCTTATCTGATGTCTCATCAATATGAGAGCCTGCTCAAGAAAGCAAATTTCAAAGGTGGCGGCATATTGCCACGCTAATTTGAAAAACGGACAAATAGAATGTCGAAAGAAGACACGATTGAGATGCAAGGGGAAGTGCTTGAAAATCTTCCCAACGCTACTTTTCGTGTCAAGCTGGAAAATGGTCATGTAGTACTTGGTTACATTTCTGGAAAAATGCGCATGCACTATATCCGGATTTTGCCAGGCGACAAGGTAACTGTAGAGCTTACGCCTTACGATCTATCCAGAGCGCGAATTACATTTCGTGCTAAGTAGCATTCGGTCGGAAATGTCTGACAATAGTTTTAAGGAGATATCAAATGAGAGTTCGTGCTTCTGTTAAGAAAATCTGCCGTAAATGTAAAATGGTGCGGCGGCAAGGTGTCCTACGTGTGATTTGTGATGACCCGCGCCACAAGCAACGTCAAGGTTGATTGTTATCTTGTTTGCTGATAAAATTCTTCGTTTTTCCATTCTAATTAGCTGTTGGGAGTGACCGCATGGCCCGCATTGCTGGGGTGAATATCCCGAACCATCAACACACCGAGATTGCGCTAACTGCCATATATGGCATCGGTCGCACCCGGTCGCGATTAATCTGCGCCGCTGCCGGAGTTAATACGTCTACCAAAATCAAAGATCTGAGCGACAGCGACGTTGAGCGGTTACGCGATGAAGTGGGTAAATTTGTTGTCGAGGGCGACCTTCGACGCGAAGTTACGATGAGCATTAAGCGTTTGATGGATCTTGGGTGCTATCGCGGCCTTCGTCATCGTCGTGGTCTGCCTGTCCGTGGTCAGCGTACGCGTACTAACGCCCGGACTCGCAAGGGCCCGCGCAAAGCTATCCGCAAATAAACTGACAGCGGATAAGTAAAGGATAAATTATGGCTAAAGCAAATGTACGGGTGCGTAAAAAAGTAAAAAAGAATGTGGCAGAAGGCATTGCTCATGTTCACGCATCTTTCAATAACACCATTGTCACGATTACTGACCGCCAGGGTAATGCTCTCTCTTGGGCAACATCGGGTGGAAGCGGTTTCCGTGGTTCACGCAAGAGTACTCCTTTTGCAGCGCAGATTGCCGCTGAACATGCTGGCAAAGCGGCACAGGAATGCGGCGTGAAGAATCTTGAAGTTCGGATCAAAGGCCCTGGCCCTGGTCGTGAATCAGCTGTGCGCGCACTTAATGCCGTAGGGTTCAAGATTACCGGTATTACCGATGTGACTCCGATTCCACACAACGGTTGTCGCCCGCCCAAGAAGCGCCGCATTTAATACGGCAAATATTTTTGCAGGAGAATTACTTTGGCTAGAAATCTTGACCCCAAGTGCCGTCAGTGCCGCCGCGAGGGAGAAAAACTGTTTATCAAGGGTGAAAAATGCTTCACCGACAAATGTTCGGTAGAGAGAAGAAGCTACGCGCCTGGTCAGCATGGGCAGAAGCAGAATACCCGCCTTTCTGGCTACGGTGTACAGTTGCGCGAAAAGCAGAAACTTCGCCGTATTTATGGCATTCTTGAAAAGCAATTCCGTGGTTACTATCAGGAAGCTGATCGTGTGCGTGGCATTACCGGTGAGAATTTGCTGCAGCTGCTTGAATGTCGTCTTGATAATGTGGCATACAGAATGGGATTTGGCGCCTCGCGTACCGAGGCCCGTCAGGTCGTTCGTCACAACGCTATTCTCGTCAATGGTCGTCGGGTAAATATTCCTTCCTATCAGGTAAAGCCTGGTGATGTCGTTGAGGTTGCTGAAAAAGCCAAAAACCATCTGCGTGTTAAAGGTGCAGCAGAAGCTGCTGAACAACGCACTTTCCCCGAGTGGATCGAAGTTGACATCAAGGCTCTTAAAGGAACATTTAAAGCCAAGCCGCAGCGTGCCGAACTGCCAGCTACAATTAACGAGCACCTCGTAGTCGAGTTGTACTCGAAATAATTGAGCAAGCTACCAATTTAGAGGAATTACGATCCATGCAAAGCAGTGCCGCTGAGTTTCTTAAACCTCGGATAGTTGACGTCCAGAGTCAAACACCCATGCGTGCCCGGGTGACAATGGAGCCGTTTGAGCGTGGCTATGGGCATACGCTTGGTAACGCGCTACGTCGCATTCTTTTGTCATCCATGCCTGGCTATGCAATTACCCAGGTTCAGATTGATGGTGTGGTGCATGAGTATTCGTCCCTTGATGGCGTTCAGGAAGATGTGGTCGATATTCTTCTGAACCTGAAGGGCATTGCACTTAAACTTCATAACCGAGGCGAAACTACGCTGACTCTTTCAAAGAGTGGCGAAGGCCCGGTGACTGCGGCTGATATTGAATCCTCTCACGATGTTGAAATCGTCAACCCCGGTCATGTCATAGCGCATCTGACCAAGGGTGGTAAGCTTAACATGACCATCAAGATCGAGCAGGGACGTGGATATGTTCCGGTCAGTGTGCGTCGTGTTGCTGATGAAGATCGCTTGGTGGGTGCGATGCTGCTGGATGCATCTTTCAGTCCGGTTCGCCGAGTCAGTTATGCCGTTGAAAGTGCACGTGTTGAGCAGCGCACAGATCTTGACAAGCTTGTGGTCGAGATTGAAACCAATGGAGTGATCGACCCAGAAGAGGCTATCCGCTATGCAGCCCGCATTCTGGTTGATCAATTGTCGGTGTTTGCTGAGTTGAAGGGAACGCCGGCAGAAGTTGAAGCGCCGCGTAGCCCTCAGGTTGACCCGATTCTGTTGCGACCCGTTGATGACCTGGAATTGACTGTGCGCTCGGCCAATTGCCTTAAAGCTGAAAATATTTACTATATCGGCGATCTGATTCAACGTTCTGAAACCGAATTGCTGAAAACACCCAATCTGGGACGCAAGTCCCTGAATGAAATCAAGGACGTGCTGGCTTCAAAAGGCCTCACGTTGGGTATGAAACTGGAAAACTGGCCGCCTGTCGGTCTGGAAAAGGCCTGATTGTCGGCATTGCCGATTCAGGGGACTTCTAAAATAAGGATTTGTCATGCGTCACCGTTTATCTAATCGCAAACTGAACCGCACTTCTAGCCACCGTCTGGCAATGTTGCGCAATATGGCTAACTCTCTATTGCGCCACGAAGTCATCAAGACTACGTTGCCAAAGGCCAAGGAACTGCGCCGCGTTGCTGAGCCACTGATTACACTGGGCAAGAAGCCTTCTTTGGCTAACCGTCGTCTCGCATTTGATCGTCTGCGTGACCGTGAAATTGTGGTTAAACTTTTTGATGAACTGGGGCCACGCTTCCAGTCTCGCAATGGCGGTTATCTTCGAATTTTGAAATGTGGATTCCGTCTGGGTGATAATGCACCTATGGCAATTGTTGAGCTTGTCGATCGCGCTGCTGATGCAGAAGTGGTTGATGAAACTGCCGCTTAAGCCATCAAGTTCAATGCAAACAAAAGAGCCGGATTTATCCGGCTTTTTTGTTTTTTCAGGGATGAAATTATTATTCTGATAGTATGCGCAAATGATTTTCCTGCTTACCGATTACGGCAGTTTTGATCCATATTGTGGATTGCTGAAGGCGGCGATATGGGGAAATGCCCCAGATGCAATTATTGTGGATTTGCTGCATCAGGCCCCTGAATTTAATATCACGGCGAGTGCCCATTTGCTCGCGGCGATGTCTCTTCAGTTCCCGGTTGCCAGTGTATGTGTTGCAGTAATTGATCCCGGTGTGGGTTCTGAACGTGAAGCTGTAGTGATGCGGGCTGATGAGAAATGGTTTGTTGGGCCAGACAATGGCCTGCTTGCGGTAGTTGCAGGTCGCGCCAGAAAAAGTGAGTTGTGGCGAATTGACTGGCGTCCGGAGAAACTTTCGGTTTCATTTCATGGGCGCGATCTTTTTGCGCCAGTTGCAGCCTGGATTGAGAAGGGTGCTTTTCCTCACGACAAGCTCTCCAGTATTTCGCGCCTACAGGTTGTACTGGATAGTGGCGACCTCGCTGAGGTGATCTATATTGACCATTATGGGAACCTCCTGACCGGATTGCGCACCACCCAGATTCCGCGAGAGACGACCTTCTTGTTTGGATCCTGGTTGATTGAATACTCCCGTGTATTTTCGGATGCGATGCCTGGGCGCCTCTTCTGGTATGAAAACAGCTGTGGCATGGTCGAGTTTGCGTTAAATGGCTCTAGCGCGGCTCAATTCCTGGGTACAAGGATTGGGGATCAATTCGAGATTCATCTGCCGCCCTGAAGCAGTGTTTTTGCAAGATAGGCTCCAGTGTGACTGTCGCTGTTGGCCGCCACCTCCTCCGGAGTACCTTCGGCGATGATTAGTCCCCCTCCATTCCCGCCTTCCGGGCCCAGATCGATGACCCAATCTGCTGTTTTGACGACATCAAGGTTGTGCTCAATCACCACGATGGTATTGCCGTGTTCGCGCAGGCGGTGCAGAACTTTGAGCAACATTTCGATGTCCTGAAAATGCAGGCCGGTTGTCGGCTCGTCAAGAATATACAGCGTTCTTCCCGTGTCCCGTTTGGAGAGTTCGAGAGATAGCTTGACACGCTGGGCTTCTCCGCCTGAAAGGGTGGTCGCGCTCTGGCCGAGCGTAATGTAACCGAGCCCCACGTCCAGCAATGTTTGCAGTTTGCGCGCAACGACTGGAACCGGGCTGAAAAAATCACGCGCCTGTTCTACAGTCATCTGCAGAATTTCGTGAATATTTTTTCCCTTGTACTGGATCTCCAGCGTTTCTCGGTTGTAGCGGTGACCGTGACAGACGTCGCAGGGGACGTAAATATCTGGCAGGAAATGCATTTCAACCTTGATCATGCCATCCCCCTGGCAGGCCTCACAGCGTCCTCCCTTGACGTTGAAGGAGAACCGCCCCGGGCCATAGCCGCGCTCACGTGCCTGGGGCACGCCCGCGAACAAATCCCGGATCGGTGTGAACAAGCCGGTATAGGTGGCAGGATTGGAGCGAGGCGTGCGTCCAATCGGGCTTTGATCGACGTTGATGACCTTGTCAAAATATTCCAGCCCATTCAATTCGGTGTAGGGAGCGGGCTCGGCATTGCTGCCATAGAGATGCCGGGCGACGGCGTTGTAAAGCGTGTCATTGATCAGGGTGGATTTTCCGGAGCCGGAAACGCCCGTGACGGAAATCAGCAGGCCGACAGGGAGGTTGAGTGTGACCTGTTTCAGATTGTTGCCGCATGCGCCGGTGATTTGAAGCATGCGCGTGGGGTCGGGTTTATGCCTTTGTGCCGGGGTTTCAATTCTGCGCTGACCCCTCAGGTACTGGCCTGTAAGCGATGCCGGGTTAGCCATGATTTCTGCCGGTGTTCCTTTGGCGACCACTTCGCCGCCATGTTCTCCGGCTGCCGGCCCCATGTCCACCACATAATCCGCCATCAGTATCGCATCTTCGTCGTGCTCAACCACGATGACGCTGTTGCCTAGATCGCGCAGCCTGATGAGGGTCGTAAGCAGCCGGTCGTTGTCGCGCTGGTGCAGGCCAATGGACGGCTCGTCAAGGACGTACATGACGCCCGTGAGGCCCGAGCCGATCTGGCTGGCCAGACGGATGCGCTGGGCTTCTCCTCCGGACAAGGTATCTGCCGAGCGATCAAGCGAAAGATAATCCAGCCCGACATTGGTTAGGAACTGGAGGCGGCTGGCGATTTCCTTGATGATGCGCTCGGCGATGGCCTGCTTTTGCCCTGTCAGCGAGACTTGCTGGAAAAATTCCAGCGCCTGCTTCAGCGGCAAATGGCTGAGTTCGAAAATAGGGCGTCCCGCAACCGTGACATGGCGTGCTTCCAGTCTCAGGCGTGTTCCATCGCAACTGGGGCAGGTCTGGTGATTGAGGTATTTCGTCAGCTCTTCGCGTACGGCAATGGAGTCGGTTTCATGGTAGCGGCGTTCAAGATTGCGCAAAATGCCTTCAAAGGGGTGTTTGCGGGTCTGGAATCCGCCCCGCTCGCCTAAATACTTGAATCCGATTTCTTCAGATCCACTGCCATTGAGCAGGATTTCCTGCACGCGGGGAGAGAGCTCCTCGAACGGTTGTTCCAGGTCAAAGCCATAATGCAAGGCCAGGGCCTGCAGCATCTGGAAAAAGAACTGGTTGCGCCGGTCCCAGCCCTTGACTGCGCCCGAGGCCAGGGACATATGGGGAAAGGCGACAACTCTCTTGGGGTCGAAGACGTTGATCTGGCCCAATCCGTCGCATTTGGGGCATGCGCCCATCGGGTTGTTGAAAGAAAACAGGCGCGGTTCCAGTTCTGCCAGCGAGTAGCTGCACACCGGGCAGGCAAACTTGGCCGAAAAAAGGTGCTCCTTGCCGCTATCCATTTCTACAGCCAGCGCCCGGCCATCGGAGTGGCGCAATGCGGTTTCAAACGATTCCGCCAGGCGCTGCTTCATGTCGGGCCGGATCTTGATTCGGTCCACTACCACTTCGATGGTGTGCTTCTTGTTTTTTTCCAGTTTTGGCGGTTGGTCTATTTCATAAGTTTCACCATCCACGCGCAGCCTGACGAAGCCCTGGGCCCGCAATTCGTCAAACAATTCGACTTGTTCGCCCTTGCGCCCCGCCACCAGCGGCGAGAGGATCATCAGCTTGGTGTCTTCCGGCAGCGCCAGCACGTGATCCACCATCTGGGAAACGCTCTGGGATTCGAGCTTGATGTGATGTTCCGGGCAATGGGGGTCGCCCACCCTGGCGAAAAGCAGGCGCAGGTAATCGTGAATTTCCGTCACCGTGCCGACGGTGGAGCGCGGATTGTGGCTGGTGGCTTTCTGCTCGATGGAGATGGCGGGTGACAGCCCCTCGATCAGATCGACGTCGGGCTTTTCCATCAGTTGCAGGAACTGGCGGGCGTAAGCGGAGAGGGATTCGACATAGCGCCGCTGACCCTCGGCATACAGGGTGTCGAAGGCAAGAGAAGACTTGCCCGAGCCCGATAGCCCAGTGATGACCACCAGCTGGTTGCGTGGAATATCGAGGCTGATGTTTTTCAGGTTGTGGGTGCGGGCACCGCGAATTTTTATGAAGGACATGGTCCACTGCAGAGTTAATCGTAACCTGCTAATATACCCAACTTTGCCCGCAAGAACCAATTCCATGCAATATGCTGACCGGATGAGCCCCGTTGAATTGCGCGCCAGTGCTGGTCTGGCGGGTATTTTCGGGCTGCGCATGCTGGGCATGTTCCTGATCCTTCCGGTGTTTGCCATTTATGCAACAGGCATCCCCGGCGGCGAGAATCACGTCATGATCGGCCTGGCGCTGGGCGCTTACGGCCTGACGCAAGCGCTTCTGCAGTTGCCTTTCGGCATGGCGTCCGATCGTTTCGGGCGCAAGCGGGTGATTTATTTTGGTTTGATCCTGTTCGCGCTGGGCAGTTTTGTCGCGGCTTCATCGCACGATATTTACTGGATCATCATCGGGCGTTCGATTCAGGGAGCGGGCGCGATTTCGGCGGCGGTGACGGCCTTGCTTGCCGATTTGACGCGCGAGCAGCACCGTACCAAGGCCATGGCCATGATTGGCTCCACGATCGGCCTCATGTTTGCCTTGTCCATGGCGCTGGGTCCTGCCCTTTATCAATTTATCGGCGTACCGGGCATGTTTGCCCTGACCGGTGTGCTGACCTTGCTGGCAATGGTCGTGGTGGCAGTGGTGATCCCCGACCCCGGGGTCAGCCATTTTCATTCCGATGCCGAAATGGTGCCGGCGCGGCTGAAAGATGTATTGAAAGACAAGCAACTGCTGCGCCTGAATTACGGCATTTTTTCCCTGCATGCCGCACAGATGGCAATGTTTACCGTAATCCCCCTGGCTTTGATGAAGACCGGCCATCTGGCGGAAACCCAGCACTGGAAGATTTACCTGCCGGTCATGCTGCTCGCTTTTGCTTTCATGGTGCCTGCCATTATCGTGGGCGAGAAGAAGGGCAAACTGAAGCAGGTGTTCGTCATGGCCGTTGTGCTTCTGTTGCTGACCCAGCTGCTTCTGACTGTGCTGGTAAGCTATTTCTGGGGTATCGTCGCAGCGCTGATGATTTTCTTTGTTGCATTCAATATTCTTGAAGCCAGCCTGCCCTCACTTATTTCAAAGCTTGCTCCGGCGCAGGCCAAAGGCACCGCCATGGGCGTGTATAATACCTCGCAGTCTCTGGGGCTATTTGTAGGTGGTGTGACCGGCGGGCTATTGGCGCACCAGTTTGGTCATTTTGCCGTGTTCGCATTTGGCGCGGGCCTGTCTGCTGTCTGGCTGTGGCTGGCCCTTTCCATGCGTACCCCGCCAGCAGTGAAAACCATGATGTATCATCTCGAAGCAATGGATACTTCCAAGGCGCATTTGCTGGCGCAGCAACTGGCGGCAGTGCCGGGTGTTTCCGAAGCAGCGGTGTCCGCAGAAGAAGGTGTGGCCTACCTCAAGGTCAACATGGCAGGCTGGGACGAAGAACAGGCGTTAAAACTAATCGACGGAGGAGTGTGACATGGCATCAGTGAACAAGGTGATTCTGGTCGGCAATCTGGGCAAGGATCCGGAAGTGCGTTATATGCCCAGCGGTGAGGCGATCACCAATATCACCGTGGCGACAACGGATACGTGGAAAGACAAGAGCGGAGAAAAGCAGGAAAAGACCGAATGGCACCGCGTCGCGTTTTTCAGCAAGCTGGCCGAAATCGCCGGGGAATATCTGAAGAAGGGCAGCCAGGTGTACATTGAAGGCCGCCTGCAAACCCGCAAGTGGCAGGACAAGGAAGGCCATGAACGCTACACCACGGAAATCGTTGCGGATCGCATGCAGATGCTGGGTTCGCGCAGTGGTGGCGGCAATACCTTTGAGGTGGTGGACAAGGAGCCCGCCGGGGGTGGAGCAGCGAAGCCCGCCAAAAAAACCGGTGGAGAGTTTGACGATTTTGAGGACGACATCCCTTTCTAGGGTGGTGCCTTGAACTGGATGGGTAATACCCCCATTTAGTGCTCATCCCTTTTTGATTTTGAATGGAGTTTGTGATGCCAATTTACGAATACCGTTGTTCCGATTGCGGATTCCAGAAGGAATTCATTCAGAAGATGAGCGATGCGCAGCTCACCACCTGCCCCGAGTGCGGCAAGGAAACGCTGGGCAAAATGCTGAGCGCGGCTGGCTTCCAACTCAAGGGCGACGGCTGGTACCAGACCGATTTCAAGGGCGGTTCCAAGCCCAAGGAAGAAACCAAGCCTGCCGGTGGTTGTGGCGGCGGTTGCGCCTGCCACTAAGTTGCCAGTCAAAGTGCATATATTTGCTGCGGGTTTGATTTGTGCAAATTCGGCCTGAAGTCATGAGACGCTATTTCATCACCGGTTTGTTGATCTGGATTCCCCTGGTCATTACCCTCTGGGTGCTCAATCTGCTGATTGGCATGCTGGATCAGAGCCTGCTGCTGGTGCCCGAATCCTTGCGCCCGCTGGCATTGATCGGGCTGAACATTCCCGGTGTGGGCGCCATTCTTACCGTGCTGGTGATTTTCCTTACCGGCGTGTTGGCTGCGAATATCATCGGCCAGCGCCTGGTGCGGTTCTGGGAGGCGCTGCTGGCGCGCATCCCGGTGGTCAAGTCGATTTACTACAGCGTCAAGCAGGTCAGCGATACTCTGTTTTCAGGCAACGGGGAAGCCTTTCGCAAGGTGCTTCTGGTACGTTACCCCCATCCCGAATCATGGTCGCTGGCCTTCCAGACCAATGTGCCAAGTGAAGTGGCATCCCGGCTGGATGATGAGCATGTGGGTGTGTTCATTCCCACCACGCCCAGCCCTGTCAATGGCTTCTATTTCTATGTCAAGAAGAGCGAAACCATCGAGCTCGACATGAGCGTGGACGATGCGCTCAAGGCCATTGTTTCCATGGGTGTGGTGGCACCCAAGAAAGTCCCTGCGTCAGTTACCTATCCTGGCGACTGATTTTTCCTGCTCTCGGGTATAATTCCCCCTTTTTTCAGCGCCCAGGCGCTTTCGTAAAAACTCGAATCGGATTCAATCATGATGCGTACTCATTACTGCGGCGCGGTCAATCGCGCCCATTTGCAGCAAACCGTTACCCTGAGCGGCTGGGCACACCGCCGCCGCGACCATGGCGGGGTGATCTTCATCGACCTGCGCGACCGCGAGGGCCTGGTGCAGGTGGTGTGCAATCCGGACAAGGTGGATACCTTCGCCATTGCCGAGAAAATCCGCAACGAGTTCGTGCTGAAAGTCACTGGCCGCGTCAATCCGCGCCCCGAGGGAACGGTCAACCCCAACCTGCCTACCGGCGAGATCGAAGTCATCGCCGACAGCATTGAAATTCTCAATGCCTCCCTGACACCGCCGTTCCAGCTCGACGACGAAAACCTGTCCGAGAACGTGCGCCTGACGCACCGCTACATCGACCTGCGCCGCCCGGTGATGCAGGAAAACATGAAGCTGCGCTACCGCGTCGCCAAGACCCTGCGCGATTATCTCGACCAGCACGGCTTCATGGAAATCGAAACCCCGATGCTGACCCGCTCCACGCCGGAAGGCGCGCGCGATTACCTGGTGCCGAGCCGGGTCCATCCGGGCCAGTTCTTTGCACTGCCGCAGTCGCCGCAGATTTTCAAGCAGCTGCTGATGGTGGCGGGCTTCGACCGCTACTTCCAGATCACCAAGTGTTTCCGCGACGAGGACCTGCGCGCTGACCGCCAGCCGGAATTCACCCAGGTCGACATCGAAACCTCGTTCATGAGCGAAAACGAGATCATGGACATTGTGGAAACCATGATCCGTGGCATGTTCAAAACCGTGATGGACATCGACCTGCCCAATCCCTTCCCGCGCATGCCTTATTCCGAGGCCATGGGCCGTTACGGTTCGGACAAGCCCGACATGCGCGTGACGCTGGAACTGACCGAACTGACTGACGTGATGAAATCCGTCGAATTCAAGGTATTTCGCGGTGCGGCGGACATGGAAGGCGGCCGCGTGGCGGCGCTCAAGGTGCCGGGCGGCGGATCGCTGTCGCGCAAGGAAATCGACGATTACACCACTTTTGTCGGCATCTACGGCGCCAAGGGCCTGGCTTACATCAAGGTCAATGAAGTGGCCAAGGGCCGCGACGGCCTGCAGTCGCCCATCGTCAAGAACCTGGACGATGCCGCCCTGAAAGCGATCATCGAGCGCACCGGCGCCACCGACGGCGACCTGATTTTCTTCGGCGCCGACAAGGCCAAGGTGGTGAACGAGGCGCTCGGCGCACTGCGCGCCAAGGTCGGCCACGATCGCGGCCTGGCCGAAAGCGGCTGGCGTCCGCTATGGGTGGTGGATTTCCCGATGTTCGAGCGCGATGAGGAAAACAACCGCTGGGCGGCGCTTCACCACCCCTTCACTGCACCCGCCGACGGCCACGAGGACCTGCTCGCCAGCGATCCCGGCAAGGCCCTGTCCAAGGCCTACGACATGGTGCTGAACGGCTGGGAAGTGGGTGGCGGTTCGGTGCGTATTCACCGCCAGGAAGTCCAGGCCAAGGTGTTCCAGGCCCTCAACATCAGCGACGCGGAAGCCCAGGAAAAATTCGGCTTCCTGCTCGACGCACTGCAGTATGGCGCGCCCCCGCACGGCGGCCTGGCCTTCGGCCTGGATCGTCTTGTGACCCTGATGGCCGGTGCCGAGTCGATCCGCGACGTGATCGCCTTCCCCAAGACCCAGCGCGCTGCCTGCCTCATGACCCAGGCGCCCAACACGGTGGACGAGAAACAGCTGCGCGAACTGCATATCCGCTTGCGCCAGCAGGTGCAGACGCAAGTCGAAGTAAGCAACAACTGAGCCCCAGAATTGGAGAATTGAAATGGCAGTAACCCCTCACGACCTGGTGGTCGAAGCCAAATCCCTGATCAGTGAAGTTTCCTGCGATGAAGCCATGTCCCTGCTCGGCAAGCGCGTCGTGCTGGACGTGCGCGAGTATGATGAATATGCCGCAGGCCACCTGCCGGGCGCCATCAACATCCCGCGCGGCATACTCGAATTCAAGATCGGCATGGTGCCGGAAGCAGCGCCGCGTGATGCCTCGCTGCTGATCTATTGCCGCACCAGCGGCCGCGCGGCTCTGTCCGCCGTGCAGCTGCACCGGCTGGGCTATAGCGATGTGGTCTCCCTGTCCGGCGGCTTCGATCAGTGGAACAACGAACAGCGGCCGACCGAGAAGCCAGAGCAGATCAACTTCGAGTAATTCCGGAATTTGCCCGGATGGTTTACAAAACGCCCGTTTCCGTCCTGGTGGTCATCTACACGCCGGATTTGCAGGTCCTGCTGCTGGAACGCGCCGATCATCCCGGTTACTGGCAATCGGTGACCGGCAGCTGCGATCCCGGCGAGAACCTGCGCCAGACCGCAGTGCGCGAAGTGGCCGAGGAAACGGGTCTCGCTGCCGAATCATTCCGGCTCAGCGACTGGAATACTCAAAATGTGTTCGAGATTTATGCCGAGTGGCGCCATCGTTACGCCCCCGGCGTCACACACAATACCGAGCACGTGTATGGACTGTGTCTGCCGGAGCCGCTGCCCATTACCCTCGCCCCGCGCGAGCACCTGGATTTTGTCTGGCTGCCATGGCAGGAGGCGGCCCGAAAGGCTTTTTCCTGGACCAACGTGGCGGCTATCGAGAAGCTTCCGGAGATGACTGGCCATCCTGGTTAAAGCCGGGAAATCCGGGAATTCCGCGCAAATAGTGTTCCCCCAGCAGTTTGCTCTCCTCGCGCAGGAAATCCAGAAAGGCCAGCGCGACCACGGATAGCTGCTTGTCCTTGGGATGGGCTATGTACCAGTGGCGGCGGATCGGGAATCCCGCGACATCGAGCAAAACCAGGTCTTCAGCACTACGCTCCAGCGCGAGGGTATGCGCCGACAGCACCGCGATACCCAGCCCGCCAGCCACTGCCTGCTTGATCGCCTCGTTGCTGCCGAGTTCCATCCTGACCTTGAGTTTCAGCCCGCGCTCGCCGAAAAAACGCTCGGTGGCGAGACGGGTGCCGGAGCCCGCCTCGCGCATCAGGAACGGCTCCTCCACCAGGCGCGATAGCGGAATATTCCTCTCCGCCGCCAGGGGATGGCTGCTTGCGGCCAGCACCACCAGCGGGTTCTCCAGGAAGGGTTCCAGCTCCACCTCCATGTGTTCCGGCGGCTGCCCGAGCACGTACAGATCGTCCTCGTTGTCGGCCATGCGCTGCAACACCCGCTCGCGGTTGGTCACCTTGAGCGAGACGTCAATGCCGGGATAGCGCTGGCAGAAAGACCCGAGCAGGCGCGGCACGAAATATTTGGCGGTGGTGATCACCGCCAGGCGCAGCTTGCCCGCCTTCACCCCCTTCATGTCAGAAACCAGCATCTCGAACCGCGACAGCCCCTCGAAAATGTCGTGGCTGACCTTGAGCAGCTCGCGCCCGGCATCGGTCAAATGAATGCGCTTGCCGATCTGTTCCAGCAAGGGCAACCCGACAATATCGCTCAACTGCTTGAGCTGGATGGAGACGGTCGGCTGGGTCAGGTGAAGCTCCTCGGCGGCGCGGGTGAAACTGAGGTTGCGCGCCACCGACTCGAACACCTTGAGCTGGCGCAAAGTGGCATGTTTCATTGCCGTTTCCTCGAAAAAAGTATCATAGATAATTATCTATGATTAGCCTTTAAAAATACAATTATTATTTATGATCCAACATGGTTACAGTGGCAACACGCTCTAACGAGCCACAAGCTTTCCATACCGGAAAGCATACTGTTTTAACCCGAAATCAAGGAGCTAGCAATGGCAGTCAAGACCTACAACGCCGGTGTGAAAGAATACCGGCAAACTTACTGGACGCCGGAATACACCCCGCTGGATACCGACATCCTTGCCTGTTTCAAAATCACCCCGCAGCCGGGTGTGCCCCGCGAGGAAGTCGCCGCCGCCGTGGCTGCCGAATCTTCAACCGGCACCTGGACCACGGTGTGGACCGACCTGCTGACCGACCTGGATTACTACAAGGGCCGCGCCTATCGCATCGAAGACGTGCCTGGCGACGATACCTGCTTCTACGCCTTCGTGGCCTACCCGATCGATCTGTTCGAAGAGGGTTCCGTGGTCAACGTGCTGACCTCGCTGGTGGGCAACGTGTTCGGTTTCAAGGCGCTGCGCGCGCTGCGTCTGGAAGACATCCGCTTCCCGATCGCCTACGTCAAGACCTGCGGCGGCCCACCCCAGGGCATCCAGGTCGAACGCGACAAGATGAACAAGTATGGCCGTCCGATGCTGGGCTGCACCATCAAGCCCAAGCTGGGTCTGTCCGCCAAGAACTACGGCCGTGCCGTGTACGAGTGCCTGCGCGGTGGCCTGGACTTCACCAAGGACGACGAGAACGTCAACAGCCAGCCGTTCATGCGTTGGCGCGATCGTTTCGAATTCGTGCATGAAGCCACCATGAAAGCGCAGCGCGAAACCGGCGAGCGCAAGGGCCACTACCTGAACGTCACGGCTCCAACGCCAGAAATGATGTATGAGCGTGCCGAGTTCGCCAAGGAAATCGGCGCACCGATCATCATGCACGACTACCTCACCGGTGGTCTGACGGCCAACACCGGCCTGGCCAACTGGTGCCGCAAGAACGGCATGCTGCTGCACATCCACCGCGCCATGCACGCCGTGCTCGACCGCAACCCGCACCACGGCATCCACTTCCGCGTCTTGACCAAGGTGCTGCGCCTGTCCGGCGGCGACCACCTGCACTCCGGTACCGTGGTGGGCAAGCTGGAAGGCGACCGTGAAGCGACCCTGGGCTGGATCGACATCATGCGCGACGAGTTCATCAAGGAAGACCGTTCACGCGGCATCTTCTTCGATCAGGACTGGGGCTCCATGCCTGGCGTGATGCCGGTCGCATCCGGCGGTATTCACGTCTGGCACATGCCGGCACTGGTGAACATCTTCGGCGATGATTCGGTGTTGCAGTTCGGCGGCGGCACCTTGGGTCACCCCTGGGGTAACGCAGCCGGCGCGGCGGCCAACCGTGTCGCTCTGGAAGCCAGCGTGGCAGCGCGTAACGAGGGTCGGAATATCGAAAAAGAAGGCAAGGATATTCTGACCAAGGCAGCGGCCAACAGCCCGGAACTGAAGATCGCCATGGAAACCTGGAAAGAGATCAAGTTCGAGTTCGACACCGTCGACAAGCTGGACGTGGCACATAAATAAATTGGTGAGGCGTGAGGGGATAGGGGTGAGGCGAAAAACCTCCCCTCACCCCTCCCGCCTAACCCCTCACCTGAATATAAGGAGCAATAAAATGAGTGAAGTGATGGATTACAAATCGCGCGTTAGCGATCCTGCCAGCCGCAAGTTCGAGACCTTCTCCTACTTGCCGGCCATGACTGCGGACGAGATCAAGACGCAAGTGGAATATCTGGTTTCCAAAGGCTGGAATCCGGCCATCGAGCATACCGAGCCGGAATACCTGATGGATTCCTACTGGTACATGTGGAAGCTGCCGATGTTCGGCGAAACCGACGTGAGCAAGGTGCTGGCTGAAGCCGAAGCCTGTCACAAGGCCAACCCCAACAACCACGTGCGTCTGATTGGTTACAACAACTTCAACCAGTCACAGGGCGCGGCGATGGTGATTTTCCGCGGCAAGACGGTTTGATGTAGCGCTTTCCCCGCCGTCACCCCCTTTCGGCGGCGGGGTTTTTTTGAGCAAACAGTCATCAGCTATCAGATGTTGGCAAGGAATGCGATAAGAGCGGGCTCTTGCCGAAAGCAGATAGCTGATCGCTGACAGCCATGAGGAACGGACATGAACGACATCATCCAGCAGTACCGTATTGAAAAAGAACCCTACTACCGCCCCGTCTCGGACGAGGTGGAGCTGTACGAAGCCGCCTACAGCGTGCGCATGCCGATGATGCTGAAAGGCCCGACCGGCTGCGGCAAGACCCGCTTCGTCGAACACATGGCCTGGAAGCTGGGCAAGCCGCTGATCACCGTGGCCTGCAACGAGGACATGACCGCCTCCGACCTGGTCGGCCGCTTTCTGCTCGACGCCAACGGCACCCGCTGGCAGGATGGCCCGCTCGCCCTCGGCGCGCGCCACGGCGCCATCGTCTATCTGGATGAAGTGGTGGAAGCGCGCCAGGACACCACCGTGGTGATCCACCCGCTGACCGACAACCGCCGCGTGCTGCCGCTGGAAAAGAAAGGCGAGCTGGTGCATGCCCACCCCGACTTCCAGTTGGTGATTTCCTACAACCCCGGCTACCAGAGCCTGATGAAGGATCTGAAGCAGTCCACCAAGCAGCGTTTCGGCGGCCTCGACTTCAACTATCCCGAGCATGCCATCGAAACCGAGATCGTCGCCCATGAAACCGGCGTCAGCGCGGAAGTGGCCGGCAAGCTGGTGTCCATTGCCGAACGCGCCCGCAATCTCAAGGGCCACGGGCTGGACGAGGGCATCTCGACGCGCATGCTGACCTACGCCGGCAGCCTGATCGCCACCGGCGTCGACCCGGTCAAGGCCTGCCGCGTGGCGCTGGTGCGTCCGATCACCGACGATCCCGACATGCGCGATGCGCTGGATGCGGCGGTAACCACTTTCTTTTAGGTGAGGCGAGAGGCGTGAGGGGTGAGGCGAGAAAACCCTGGTTCTTCGCCTCACCCCTACCCCCTCACCCCTTACGGAGGTTCCATGAGCATCAATCTCGAAGACTATCAGGAACTGCTGGACTCGCTTTCCCCGGCATTGCAGGAAAGCCTGCATGCTGCGTGGCATGAAGCGGCCAAGGTTTTCAGCGCGCGCGGCCTGGACAATTATCTCAAGGGTGCCGCCGCGCTGAAGACACTGGGCAAGGGCGACGATCTGATCGCCACCTGGATCGACCATGCGCCGCTGGTGGCCAAGGAGATCGGCGAGGATGTCGTTCCGGACCTGGCGCAGACCGCACTTGAGTTCGCATCCAAGACCTCGGGAGCCGTCATCGAGCTGGTGCTCAGTACCGCGCCCACGGCGGCCAATCGCCTCGGTGACGAGGTGCTGTTTCGCGCTTATCTGCAATTTCTCAATACCCTGCTGTCCCAGGCGCCGCGCGGCATGCGCCCGATGCTGGAAAACCTGGAAAAATTGTTCAGCCAGCTCACCCTGGGCGGTTTGCGCCGCTGGGCGCTGTGGGGCGCCCACGCCCACCGCACCAACTATCCGGAGCAGGCCAACTACTTCAGCCTGCAATCCAGGGAATCCCTGGCCATGCTCCAGAAGGAGCGCAAGGGCACCCTGTTCATCGATGTGCAGCGCCGCATCAACATGTACCTGCGCGCTCTGTGGGCACGGGATTTTTTCATGAAGCCGACCTCCGGCGACTTCGAGACGCGCGAAGGCTACCGGCCCTATGTGGAAGGCTATTTCATCCACTTGCCCGACGCCTACGATGATTTTTTACTCCCCTCCCCCCAAAGCGGGGGAGGGGCTGGGGGAGAGGGGAGCAAGCTGCCAGGCCTGGAAATGTATCGCGCCGCCGCCGCCCATAGCGCCGCCCACCTCGTTCATACCCAGGAACCCATTTCGGCCGAGGCGCTCAATCCCTGGCAGATGGCAGTGATCAGCGTGATCGAGGATGCCCGGGTGGAAACACTGGCGGTGCGCAAGTTTCCCGGCCTCAAACATCTCTGGTCTCAACTGCATACGATTGAGCCCGTTCAGGGCAAATCGGCAGGCGATTACCTCAACCGCCTGGCACGCGCCCTGCTGGATAACAGCTACCAGGACAACGATCCGTGGATCGCCCAGGGAAGAGTATTGTTCAAGCAGGCAGCGGAGCAACTCGACACCAACCAGGTGTCCTGGGACATCGGCGTGCAACTGGCGCATGAATTCATGGCCAGGCGTATTCCCTTCAATCCGCGCACCGACCAGCTCACTGCGCCCTACCGCGACGACAACCGCTATTTCTGGGAATTCGAGGAATTCGATTTCGACAAGGCCATGGCAGCGGGTTACGAAGCTCCCAAGCAGGTGCGCAAGCACGTCAACCTGATGGAATTCGCCAACGAAATCGATGTCGAGAATGCCGGCGACGACGCGGAAGAAATCTGGGTGCTGGGCACCGAGTTGTTCCCCTATGAAGACATGGGCAAGTCCTTCAACGAACTGGAAGGCAAGGAACCGGTTTCCGAGCCCTACCATTACGCCGAGTGGGATTACCAGATCCAGCTCGAACGTCCGGCCTGGGCCACGGTGCTGGAAAAACGTCCGAAAGCCGGCGACCTGCAACTGATCGACGACATCGCCGCGCAGCACAAGCGCACTATCGGCCGCCTCAAGTTCCTGCTCGATGCCCTCCAGCCGCAGGGCGTGACGCGCATTCGCAAGCTCGAAGACGGCGACGAGGTGGACGTCAACGCGGCGATCCGCGCCATGATCGACATCCGCATGGGGCAGCAGCCCGACCCGCGCATCATGATGCGTTCGGTGCGCAAGGTGCGCGACATTTCGGTGATGGTGCTGCTGGACCTGTCGGCATCCACCAACGACAAGGTAAGCGGGCAGGATTACAGCGTGCTGGATTTGCAACGCCAGGCTACCGTGTTGCTGGCCGACGCCATCCACAAGATTGGCGACCCCTTCGCGATCCACGGCTTCTGCTCGGACGGCCGCCACAATGTCGAATATTTCCGCTTCAAGGATTTCGACCAGACCTATGGCGAGCTGCCGAAGTCGCGCCTGGCGGGCATGAGCGGCCAGCTATCCACGCGCATGGGCGCGGCCATCCGCCATGCCGGGCATTACCTGAAATTGCAGAAATCAGCCAAGAAGCTGCTGCTGGTCATCACCGATGGCGAACCCGCCGACATCGACGTGCGCGACCCGCAGTACCTGCGCTACGATACCAAAAAAGCGGTGGAGGAAATGGCGCGCTGCGGCGTGACTACTTTCTGCATGTCGCTTGACCCCAGGGCGGATCAATATGTTTCCCGGATTTTCGGGGCCAGGAACTACATGGTCGTGGACCATGTGGAACGATTGCCGGAGAAGTTGCCGGTACTTTATGCGGGGCTTACACGATGACACAGCAAACTTATGCCGGTATCGACCAGGATACCAATGCCGGCCTGACCCACCTCGGGCGCATGGTGCGCGATGCCTGGGTGTTCGGTATCCTGCCGGAAACGGAAACCTGCGCGGGCTGGGATTCCGCGCGCATGCAGAACCTGTACGAGCAGGTTTATGCGGCCTGGGAACCCTATGCGCATCTGCCCAGCCGTCTGCCGGAAGCATTGCGCGAGCGCCATGCCCGCTTTTATGCCCAGGCCATCACGGCCGCGCGTGATGAGGGCTGGGACCCGGAGCTGGGCGAGGACGAATAAGGCCTCTAAGAAAGCAGTCTTAAACTCGTGCATGTAGGAGCGCCGCCCCCGGCGCGAATGCGGCCACAAATCGCGGCGAGTCCCCGGCCAAAGCACCCGAGGACAAGGGCGCCGCACCCACAACGGGATTTTGGCGCTAACCAGGTAATCCTGAATTGAATATTAACGACGGCCCGTCGAAGCGGCCCTTTTTGTCCCGGTCCTGCATGGCGCGGATCGGGACAAACAGGGAGCCGGAGGCGCAACGGGAAAGCAGTTCGCTGCTTATTTCATGTCGCGGTAACGGGTGATTTCCATAAGGCGGGTAGAATGCACGGATTAAAGAAAATTATCCATGCTTTGTATGTCCTTATGGGAGGTAAAGATGAAAAAACCGATTCAGGAATTCAACAAGTGGCTGCTCTCACTGGTCGAGCACCTCGGCCTGCTGGTGATCGCCATTGCCACGGTGTTCGCCATGGGCAGCGAAGTCATGGTCATGGTGAGAGCGGAGATGGTCACCCTGGCCGACCTGCTGCTGCTCTTCCTGTACCTGGAAGTGCTGGCGATGGTCGGTCTGTATTATGGCACTGGCAAGCTGCCGGTGCGCTTTCCGCTCTACATCGGCATGGTGGCGCTGGCGCGCTACATGATCCTGGACATGAAGGCCATGGACGACTGGCGCATGTTGGCGGTGAGCGGCTCGATCCTGATGCTGACCATGGCGGTGCTGATGATCCGCTTCGGCCATGTCCGCTACCCGTATCCGGGCGACGAGCAGGCGATCGAGCAGCGAAACGGCAGCCAGGCAAAGAATTGAACGATGGGTGTAAACCTCAATCATGACAACTCGCATCATTAATGGCCGGAGAAAGAATTCATGAAGAAATCAGCTGGTTCCAAAAAAACTGCCAGTATCACTGGTAGCAGGATTCTGGTCGGCATCCTCACCGGCAGCCCCAACGACCTGCCCACCGTGGTCAAGGTGCGCGATACCCTGAGCGAACTGGGCATCGCCAGCGAAATCGTGGTGGCTTCGGCGCATCGCACCCCGGACAAGGTGCTGGCCTATCTCGAACGCGCGCACCGGGAGGACGTGCAGGTTCTGATCGGCTGTGCCGGCGTGGCCGCCCATCTGGCCGGCGTCATCGCGGGCCATACCCGCCTGCCGGTGATCGGCCTGCCGCTTTCGGGCGGCATCATGTCCGGCCTGGATGCCCTGCTGTCGACCGTGCAGATGCCGCCCGGAGTGCCCGTTGCTACCGTGGCGGTGGATGGCGCGAAGAACGCCGCCATGCTGGCCGCCCGCATCCTGGCGCTGAAATTCCCGGAAATCAACCTGGCTCTGGAAGCGGCAGCGAAGAAGGAACGCGCCCGCTACGACCAGACTGCCGATGAAGCATTGGCGAAACTGACAGGAAAATAAGATGGCGCTGGTCAACATGGCCGACATGCTGGGCCACGCCTACCGCCATGCTTATGCCGTGGGTGCATTTGGCGTGGTGACGCTGGATTTTCTCGAAGCCATCATCCAGGCGGCGGAAAACTATCGCGCGCCGGTGATCCTCAATCTGGCCGAATCGCATTTCGGCTATTACGATTTTGATCTGCTGGCCCCGGCTGTGGTGGCGGCGGCGCGGCGCGCCAGCGTGCCGGTGGCGATCCATCTCGATCACGGGCAGAGCCTCGAATCCGCCGGGCGCGCGATTCGTTCCGGATTCAGCGGGGTGATGGTGGACTACTCTGATCAGACTTTCGAGGACAACCTGCGCCTGACGCGCGAAGTGGTCGCCCTGGCGCATGCCAGCGGGGTGGCAGTGGAGGGAGAACTGGGCTACGTTCCGGGAGGCGAGGGTGAGAATGCGGAAAAGCTGTCCCATGAATTCGACTACACCTCGCATTCAGAGGCCAAGGTGTACGTGGCGCGCAGCGGGGTGGATTGCCTGGCAGTGTCTATCGGCACCCGGCACGGGCGCATGAAAGGGACGCCCAAGCTGGATTATGCGCGGCTGGCGAAAATCAACGAAGCGGTGGGCATCCCGCTGGTGATTCACGGCGGCAGCGGGTTGTCGGATGAACAGTTCCGTAAGCTGATCGCCAACGGCGTGGCCAAGATCAACTACTACACCGCGCTTTCCGATCTTGCGGTGCAGCATATCCGGGATAACCCCAGCATCGGCGACAGCGGGTACATGGCCCTCAAACGCAGCGTCCGTGACGCGGTGCGTGCCGAAGTGGAGCGTTGCATCCGCCTGTGGGGCAGTGGCGGGCGCGCGGCGGAGGTGCTGGAACAGTGCCGCTCCCAGGTCGAAGCCAAAGCTTAGCGCTTAGCCATTATTCGCGCGACCGGCTGATTTTTTCCTCATATTCTGGTAAGTTTAGCGTTTGCTAATTTTCCCGGATGCGAAGCCACGCCATGCAAGTCAGCCCCATTACCTTCGACAAGTTCAGCCAGATGCAGGATGGCGACTGCCAGGCCCGCATCAT
The DNA here is from genome assembly GCA_041651995.1 of Sulfuricella sp. Classification (NCBI taxonomy): domain Bacteria; kingdom Pseudomonadati; phylum Pseudomonadota; class Betaproteobacteria; order Nitrosomonadales; family Sulfuricellaceae; genus Sulfuricella; species Sulfuricella sp. The sequence continues at coordinate 32,965 of JBAZID010000010.1, forward strand.
TGCCGCCAAGGCCAAACTAGGGAAGCGACTGGTGATTCTCGGACACCACTACCAGCGCGACGACGTGATCTGTCACGCCGATTTCACCGGCGACTCGCTCAAGCTTTCGCGCCAGGCGGCGGATTCGGAAGCGGAGTACATCGTGTTCTGCGGCGTGCATTTCATGGCCGAGGTGGCGGATGTCCTGTCACGCCCGGAACAGATTTCCATCCTGCCCGATCTGTCCGCCGGCTGTTCCATGGCGGACATGGCCACCCTGTCCAAGGTCGAGCGCGCCTGGCGCGAGCTGAAAACGGTGCTCGATCCGGATGAAAACGTCACGCCCGTCACCTACATCAACTCCGCCGCCGACCTGAAAGCCTTCTGCGGCGAGCACGGCGGCATCGTCTGCACTTCCAGCAACGCCACCAGAATCCTCGAATGGTCCTTTGCCCGGCGCGAGAAGGTGCTGTTCTTCCCCGACCAGAACCTGGGCCGCTGGAGCGGCTTCAAGATGGGCATTCCGCTCGATGAAATGGTGCTGTGGGACTACGACCAGCCAATGGGCGGCCTGACGCCGGAGCAGATCAAAAAAGCCAGGATTATTTTATGGAAAGGCCTGTGCTCGGTGCACCAGATGTTCCAGCCGCAGCACATCCACAAATTCCGCGAACAGCACCCGGACGGCCTGGTGATCTCCCACCCCGAATGCAGCTTCGAGGTGTGCCAGCTGTCGGACTATGTCGGCTCCACCGAATACATCATCAAGACCATCGCCGAATCCGCGCCGGGTACCAAGTGGCTGGTCGGCACCGAGCTGAACCTGGTCAACCGGCTGGCGAACCGCTTCAAGCCGGAAGGCAAGCTGGTGCAGTTCATGTCCTCGACAGTGTGCATGTGCTCCACCATGGCGCGCATCGACCCGCAGCACCTGGCCTGGATTCTGGAAAACCTGGCTGAAGGCAAAGTGATAAACCAGATCAAGGTACCGCCCCAGGAAGCCGCAATGGCTCGCCTGTCGCTGCAACGCATGCTCGACGCTTCCTGATTTGCCTGGTGGAATGCGGTGGCGGCACGCAAAGCCTGATCACGCGTAGTCAGTCACGCTGAAACGAAAGGGCTCCCCCCTGATAAGGGGGGCTGGGGGGGTTAAATCCAGGCCTGTGGGTCATCCTGTAACCCCCCTCATTCCCCCCTTGTGCGAGCATCCGCTGTGCGGATTGCCTGCTTGACCCACTTCAGGGGGAGGTGTCCGCTCAAGAGTATCCGTGTCTTTCATCCTGGCAGGCTGCTAACCCGTCTCCGCCAGCCCCCTCACTTTACGAGTCGCATCCATTGCATGTCGTAGCACAATAGCGCTACATTTGGCCTTGTCCCTTGTTTGGAGTGCCCGACATTGTCAATCAAACCCTGGCGAGGGCGACCGACAGCAAAGGCCGAGTACCAAGCATTGGCCCTGTGCACCCGGAAGGAGCTTCGGACTGGAAGCTGAGAAATGTCTACGAAAGCGGGTGAAGTCCAGAGCACTCGACTCTCGGGGTGTTAAAATGGACTCAATCAATCCGACAGTTAAAATTGATGGAAACGAAACCTGCCTGCTCAGCGGATCAAGTCATGTGTCATTGCAGTGGCACCAAGCAAAGCTACATTCAACGCCTGTTTGACGAGGGACTGGATATACAGGACATTTCCAGAAGGACGGGTGCGCTTTCCGGCTGTGGCGGTTGTGAATGGGATATTGGGGATTACTTGAAGGAACTTGCCGCACAACGCGCAAGTGGAACGACCATCAATAAGTAGATGTGACGTCATCAGGAGCAAGTGGGGATGGCGCCCAATTGGAGCAGCAATAAGGGGCTTGGCTCGAATTACCTTCCAAGCCGGCGTTCCGATTGTGTCGTTTGTACGCAGTCGCGTTTAGAGAAAGCAGCCGTTCGGGTGATTCTCGCCCCTATGGCTGGTGACGATTCCATACCGGTCGTTGGACCACCTGAATGCCACCGACAGCAAAGGCCGGAGGCTGTGTGGAAACGTGTAGAGATAACGGTTTAGGGGTAGTGATATCAGGAATTATTGCCGCTGATTTTCAGAATCCGCGATCGGAGTTGGGCGCTGCACACCTGTCGTTTAGTCACGCAGCAAATAAAAATGGTGTCTGACCCCATTTATTACGCGTGCTTGTGGCTTTATGCTGTTGATTTCTTGCTCCTTATCCGCTCGCGCACGAAAGTTTTGAAGCCTTCAAAGTCCAGTTGCGCTACTTCACCAGTGGCTTCGACCACTCGTGCGCTCTCATGTGGTGCAGCCAATTCACTGGCCAGTATGCGGAAGCGTAGCCGTAACTTCCCTGGACCAAGCGGGATGATTCCGAGCGTGTCGGAGGATCTGCCTTCCTCGCCGGGCAGCAGGGTACCAAAGCGCACTTGGCAGACCGGAATTAAACCTTCGTCATCGACGACGAGTCGCCTGTTCTGGCTGGCCATAACTTCTGGCATAGTGCGTATGCCAGAAAGGAGATCCCAATGCATTCTTGGCTCCCTAGGCAGCTCGTCTCCTGGGAGCATCTGGAAGCCTTGTCCCGCAAGTGGCTCAACGGAAACCTCAAGCTTAGCGTTCGAGAGTTGAACCTCTGAGCGATTGAGCAGCACGAACTGCATCTGGATGAGTCCTTCGTCCACACGTACAAACTCCGCGTACTCCCTCCAGAAATGCCTGTTGTCATGCCCCATGAAAGGACGGATATCGATTCCAAGCGGGCCGCTGGCCTGCCGAGGACTCACATAATCGGGGAACTTCTCGGAGAACTGCAGGTAGCTTCGAGCAAAGGTGTCAGGCAGGTTGTTGTTGTCGGGCGTAAGCACGGACAGATCCACCCGCATGTCGCCGCGCCCGGCATCGGCGAGCGCCATCGCCGTGATTTCTGGTGGCTCTGCCTCGTCCGTACTACTGCCGCGACGCACGTACACAATGTTGCTCTTTAGCTTGCCGTAGGCATGGGAAAGGTAGAACGGGCGCTTTTGCTTCGGAATCGAGATGACGCCGATGGTTTTTCCTTCGTACAAGTGCTCTTCATAGCGGAACGTTAGCTTGGGCTTCACCTTACTGTGTACGAACTGCTGCACCATTGCGTCGTCGATAGTCTGGGAGATGCCCAACACTTCGGCTGGGTGAGGCCGCCGGTCCTTGAAACCGAGGAGGATGTACCCAGTACCGTCGCGCCACGCATTTGCAATCGCGAGGATATCCTTAAGCATTTCGGCCTTATCGTCCTCGCTGCCGCCGATGAAGCGGTACTGCGCTGACTTGAAGTCAATGTCGGTGCCCTCGCTCTTGTACCGTAGTGAAGTCAGCAGTTCTTCTATCAACGTCTCTCCCTCCTAGCCGCATTGTAAGCTAGGTCTAATGAGTGGGCTACGCGGCTTCCAACACTTCAGCAAGTTTTGCCAGCGTTCTTTGATTTCTCGTCCAGACACGCCATCTGGTCGATGGGTTACTGTATTCAAGCAAACTTGCGTCTGCTGATTGGTAAGTGTGTTGTCCCGCCCCTCTAACGATAACTGCCATTCAGTCGCAGTTTTCTGCCAACGACTGCAGTTCGCGCCACAGCAGTCACTGCACTGAGCAACGACACCGGCAGCTTTGGCCGATCTCCAGCCCTTCAGCGCCTTCTCCCCGGCGAACGGTTCAGTGTCGATAGGCCCCTCGCGTTGCAAACACCTGTTCAGATAGCCACCACGAAATTTCGATTGCAAGGATTCCGCCATGAAACCCGATTCTTCACCCGCTCATTTCACGAGCGCGGCTTGGCCCTCGCGGTCGGTGTGGCGTTCCACGGGTCGTCGGGCCAGGGGTGCTTGGGGTAGCGGCCTTTAAGTTCCTTCTTCACCTCGGGGTAGGTGTGGTCCCAGAAGTTCTTCAGGTCGCGCGTGACCTGGATCGGGCGCTGGGCGGGGGAGAGCAGGTGGAGCATCAGCGCGACCTGGCCGTCGGCGACGGCGGGAGTGCGGGCGAGGCCGAACAGTTCCTGGAGTTTGACCGCCAGCACCGGCGGGGCGCCGTCGGGGAAATATTCGAGGCGCTTGCGCGAGCCGCTCGGCACGGTGATGTGGGTCGGGGCGAGACGTTCGAGTTGCTGCTGCCGGTCCCAGTCGAGGCGGGTCTTGAGGATGGCAGGCAGGTCGAGGCGGGTGAGATGGTCGCGCCGGGTGACGCCATCGAGATAGGGCGCAAGCCAGTCTTCCAGCGTGGCGAGCAGGGCGGTGTCAGTGAGATCGGGCCAGTCGGCGTCGGGCTGCCACTGCCGCAGCGAGGCGATCCGCGCCTGCAACTGGCGCGCTTCCTCGTTCCAGGGCAAGGCTTCGATGCCGAGGTCGCGTACGCCGTCAAGCATCGCCTGCACCGTCGCCTGCCGGGCGGAGCCTGCTGGCAGTGGCCGTTGCGCCAGAACCAGGGCGCCGAGGCGGTGTTCCTCGCGCGCCAGCACGGTCTGGGTCTGGCGTTCCCAGCGCTCCACCGACTGCCACGCCAGTTTCTCGCCAAAATGCCGTGCAAGGTCGTCCGCGTCGAGCGCGGCGGCGAGGAAGATGCGCCCTTCGTCGCCCTTGCCGTCGAGGCTGGCGGCCACCAGCAGCGGCGGGCCACCGGCACAGCCCGGCAGCAGCCGGGCGCCGCGTCCGTTAGCGAGCAGGTAGCGCCCCTCGCCCTCGCTGCGGCGCTGGGCGATGCGGTCCGGGTAAGCCAGGGCGAGGAGCAGGCCGATGGCGGCCTCGTCCATCGCGCTATCGTCCGCCGCTACTCCTAGCAAATGGCGCCACTGGTGCGCGGCGCGTTCGGCGGCGGCGCAGGCGTTGGGATCGGCGCCGAAACGATGCGCCCCGGCGTTGCCCCGGCTACGATGGGCGCGCAGGGCTTCCACCCGCAGGGCGAAGTCGCAGCGGTGCTCGCCATTAAGGGTGCGCAGCGGGTCTCGCCCGGCGGCCACGGCAGCGATGTCGCAGGCAAGGGCGCCGAGCCCCATCTCCCGGCCGCGCAGCAGCATGTGGGCGAGGCGCGGATGGAGCGGCAGTCCGGCCATCTCCCGTCCCAGGGGCGTGATGCGACCGGCGCTGTCCAGGGCTTCGAGCTGTTGCAGCAGTTCGCGCCCCTGGGCCAGGGCAGCGGCGGGGGGCGGGTCGAGCCAGGTCAGCGTGGCGGCATCGTTCACTCCCCACTGCGCCAGTTCGAGCGCGAGGGGGGCGAGGTCGGCTTCGAGGATTTCCGGGACGTTAAATGCGACCAGGCCGCGCTGCATGTCCTCGTTCCACAGCCGCAGGCAGATTCCCGGCCCGAGACGCCCGGCCCGTCCGGCGCGCTGCTCGGCCGAGGCACGCGAGACGCGCACCGTCTCCAGACGGGTCAGCCCGCTCGTCGGATCGAAGCGCGGCACCCGCTGCCAGCCGCTGTCGATCACGGTGGTGATGCCCTCGATGGTGAGCGAGGTCTCGGCGATGGGCGTGGCGAGGATGATCTTGCGCCGTCCCTGCGGATCTGGCGCGATGGCCGCCTGCTGGCGCTCGAAGGGCAGGTCGCCGTAGAGCGGATGGATCAGGGGCGTGCCGGGAAGGGCCGCACGTTCGGCGAGCAGGGCCTCGACGCGGCGGATCTCGCCGGAGCCGGGGAGGAAGGCGAGGATGTCTCCCCCCACTTCGCTGGCGGCATCCGCCACCGCACGTGCCATGGTCTGGGCCATCTCTCCGGGCTGGGGCGCCGCGCTGCTGCCTGCCCGGTAGCGCACCTCGACCGGGTGGCTGCGCCCCTCGCTACGCACCAGCGGGGCGCCGAGCAGGGCGGCGATGCGCTCGCCGTCGAGGGTGGCAGACATCACCAGGATTTTCAGATCCTCGCGCAGGCCGCTCTGGGCATCGCGGCACAGGGCCAGGGCGAGGTCGCTGTGAAGATTGCGCTCGTGGAATTCGTCGAAGATCACCAGCCCCACCCCAGCAAGTTCCGGGTCGTGCTGGAGGCGGCGGGTGAGGATGCCCTCGGTCACGACCTCGACGCGGGTGCGCTTCGATACCCGGTTTTCGAAGCGCACCCGGTAGCCGATCCGTTCGCCCGCTTCCTCGTCCAGTTCGGCGGCCATGAACACGGCGGCCCCGCGCGCGGCAAGGCGGCGCGGTTCGAGCATCACGATGGTCTGTTCACCGAGCCAGGGTTCGTCAAACAGGGCGAGCGGGATGCGGGTGGTCTTGCCAGCGCCCGGCGGTGCCTCGAGCACCACCGCTGGGTGGGCAGCGAGGGCGGCGCGCAGCTCGGGCAGGATCGCGTCGATGGGAAGGGGTTGGGTCATGGGGAGGTGAATTATATCGAACCCGACCATTTTGTAGCGGAAGGATGCATGTCGGCTGCGTCGATCATGCGGCCTGGTTCTGGGGTAAAATTCGCCTTCGCACCCCATGCCGTTTTCAACGATACCCAGGTTAAATCTTGACCAGCATTCCCACTCATTCCCTTGAGCTCCTTGCACCCGCCAGGACCGCAGCGATCGGCCGCGAGGCCATCCTGCACGGTGCGGACGCGGTGTATATCGGCGGGCCCTCGTTTGGCGCGCGCCACAACGCGGTCAATACGGTGAGCGAGATCGCCGCGCTGGTGGAATTCGCGCACCGCTACCATGCGCGCATTTTCGTCACCCTCAACACCATCCTGCATGACGCCGAACTGGAAGCGGCGCGCCGCCTGATCCACGAGTTTTACGATGCTGGCGTCGATGCGCTGATCGTTCAGGACATGGGCCTGCTGGAACTCGATCTGCCGCCCATAGCCCTGCATGCCTCGACCCAGTGCGACATCCGTACCCCGGAAAAGGCGCGTTTCCTGGCCGATGTCGGGTTCTCGCAGATCGTGCTGGCGCGCGAGCTGACGCTGCAACAGATCGCCGCCGTGCACGCTGCCGTGCCGGCCGATACCGTGATCGAACACTTCATCCACGGCGCGCTGTGCGTGGCCTTCTCCGGCCAGTGCTACATCAGCCACGCGCAAACCGGGCGCAGCGCCAACCGCGGCGACTGCTCCCAGGCCTGCCGCCTGCCCTATACCCTGCAGGACGACCAGGGCCGCGTGGTGGCTTTCGACAAGCACCTGCTGTCGGTCAAGGACAACAACCAGAGCGACAATCTACGCGCCCTGGTCGATGCCGGCGTGCAGAGCTTCAAGATCGAGGGGCGCTACAAGGAAGCCGCCTACGTCAAGAACATCACCGGCCACTACCGCCAGCTGCTGGACGGCATCCTGGCCGAACGGCCTGAACTGGCGGCTGCTTCGAGCGGCCGCACGCAATTGCTGTTCACGCCCAACCCGGACAAGACCTTTCACCGCGGCGCGACCGACTACTTTTCCACCGGGCGCAAGGCCGACATCGGCGCCTTCGACACCCCGGCCTTCGTCGGCGTGCCGCTCGGTACGGTGACGCGCGTCGGGCCGGACTGGTTCGAACTGGAAGCGAGCGAGCCGCTCGCCAACGGCGACGGGCTGACCTACCTGTACAAGCGCGAAGTTTTTGGCATCCAGGCCAATCGCGCCGAGCGCGCGGGCAAGTTCTGGCGCGTGTGGCCGAACGAGCCGGTCGGTTCCTTGCCGGGCCTCAAAGCAGGCACGGCGCTCTCCCGCAACCGCGACCATGCCTGGGATCAGGCGCTGACGAAGAAATCCGCCGAGCGCCGCATCGATGTGAGTGCATGCTTTGGTGAAAGCGCCGACGGCTTCACCCTGCGGCTGCAGGACAGCGATGGCATCAGCGTGACCGCCAGCATCGTTTTCGACAGGCAGCCGGCGCAGAACCCGGCAGAAGCCGAAGCCGCCTTGCGCGAGCAGCTGGCCCGCTTCGGCACCACCATTTTTGCGTTGCAGCACCTCGACATCGCCTGGAGCCAGCCCTGGTTCGTGCCGTCATCCGTGGCCAACAAGCTGCGCCGCGATGCGGTCGAGCAGCTGGAAGCCGCGCGCCTCAGAGCCTACGTCCGCCCGGCGCGTAAACCCGCCGTGGAGCCGCCCGTCGCCTACCCGGAAGAAACGCTCTCTTATCTCGCCAATGTCTACAACCAGGCGGCGCGGGCATTCTACGCCCGCCACGGCGTCAAGCTGATCGAGGCGGCCTACGAGGCGCACGAGGAAGCGGGCGAGGTGTCGCTGATGATCACCAAGCACTGCCTGCGCTACTCGTTCAGTCTTTGCCCCAAGCAGGCCAAAGGGGTGACAGGTGTCCAGGGGCAGGTGCGCGCCGAGCCGATGACGCTGATGAACGGGAAAGAGCGGCTGACGTTGAAATTCGACTGCAAGGCGTGCGAAATGCACGTCATGGGCAAGATGAAGAAGCATGTGCTGAATGCGCCGCCGGTCTCGGTCCCCGTGACCTTTCAGCGGCGAAGCCCCGGCACGCTGGCCGGGAAATAGGCTTTACGACTGGCTGCTAGGAAAACCGCTGTTGCAGGTACTGGATGATGTCGCCGGACTCGTACATCCACTGGCTGTTGCCCTGTGGGCCGGTGATTTTCAGGCACGGGGTCTGGATCTTGCCGCCGCCTTGCAGCAGGGCTTCCCTGTGCTCCGGGTCGTGCTGCGCATCGCGCAGTTCGATGTTCAGGGACAGGCGGCTGATTTCCTTCCGAACTTTCATGCAGAAGGGGCAGGTTTTGAACTGGTAAAGCGCCAGCCCCTGGCATTCCTGATCGACTCGCTGTTGCGCTTCAGCCGGGCGTTCGATGCCTTTGGGGGTGCTCAGCTTCTCTCCCAGCAGCATGAAAGGGGTCAGCACCAGGCGCAGGGTTCTGAAAAACGTTCTGATAATAAATTTCATGGTCTCTCTGTTGAAAGTTGATAAATATCAATAATGAGGCAAAGGGGCGTGAATTTTACTGTACTTGCAGTCAGGACCCTAAAGTTTCTTTCCGCCCAGGATCGACCCCAGCACGCCACGGATGATTTGGCGTCCGAGTTGCGATCCGACGGCGCGGGCGGCGCTTTTGATGGCGGCTTCGGCGACGCCCTGGCGGCCGCCGCCACCACCCAGTATGTCGCCGATACTGTCCAGCCAGCCGCCGCTGGCAGGTTTTTCGTCTGAAGCCCTGCTGGAAGAGGTGGCGGGTGAGGGACTCTGTTCCGCCCGTTCCTTCAGTTTTTCATAGGCTGATTCGCGATCCACTTCGGCCTCGTAGTGGCCGAAGAGCACCGATTGCCGGATGATGGCCTGGCGCTGTTCGGGCGTGACCGGGCCAAGCTGGCTGCGCGGCGGGGCAATCAGGGCACGTTCCACCGGATGCGGGCGGCCTTTTTCGTCGAGCAGGGAAACCAGCGCCTCGCCCACGCCCAGCTCGGTGATGGCGGCTTCCACGTCCAGGCCGGGGTTGGCGCGGAAGGTCTCCGCCGCGGCGCGCACGGCCTTCTGGTCGCGCGGCGTGAAGGCGCGCAGGGCATGCTGGACGCGGTTGCCGAGCTGGCCCAGCACCTTGTCCGGGATGTCGAGCGGGTTCTGGCTGACGAAGTAAACGCCCACCCCCTTGGAGCGGATCAGGCGGACGACCTGTTCGATCTTGTCCTGCAGCGCCTGGGGTGCGTCGTTGAAGAGCAAGTGGGCTTCATCGAAAAAAAACACCAGTTTGGGTTTTTCCACGTCGCCCACTTCCGGCAGTGTTTCATACAGTTCCGACAGCATCCACAGCAGGAAGGTGGCGTACAGCTTGGGCGATTGCATCAGCTTGTCAGCGGCGAGGATATTGATCATGCCCAAGCCTTTGGGGTCGCACTGCATCAGGTCGTCCACATTCAGTGCCGGTTCGCCGAACAGTTTTTCGGCCCCTTCGGATTCCAGCGTGATCAGGCCGCGCTGGATCGCGCCGATGCTGGCCGCGGAAATGTTGCCGTATTCGGTGGTGAAGTCCCTGGCATTGTCGCCGACATGCCGCAGCATGGCCTGGATATCCTTGAGGTCGAGCAGCAGCATGCCATTGTCGTCGGCGATCTTGAACACCAGCGTTAGCACACCGGCCTGGGTGTCGTTGAGATTGAGCATGCGGGCCAGCAGTAGCGGGCCCATTTCGGAGATGGTGGCGCGCACCGGGTGGCCCTGTTCGCCAAATACATCCCAGAACGTGACCGGGCAGCCGGAAAAGGTGAAGTCGCCAAGCCCCAGTTTGGCGATGCGCTCGACGATCTTGGGTTTTTCCGTGCCGGGCTGGCTGATGCCGGAAAGATCGCCCTTGACGTCGGCCATGAACACCGGCACGCCCATGCGGCTGAAATTTTCCGCCATCACTTGCAGCGTCACCGTCTTGCCGGTTCCGGTGGCGCCGGCAATGAGGCCGTGGCGGTTGGCCAGTTGCGGCAGCAGAAACAGTTCCTGGGTATCGTTCTTGGCAATCAGGGATGGGGTGATCATGAGCGCGCTCCGGCTTTTTCAATTAATGCCCGAAATGGTACCATTGCACCTTTTGAAACAGAACAACGGAATACCTTATGGCCGGTCACAGCAAATGGGCAAATATCCAGCATCGCAAAGGGCGTCAGGACGAGAAGCGCGGCAAGATTTTTTCGCGCCTCTCCAAGGAGATCACGGTCGCCGCCAAGATGGGCGGCGGCGACGCCAACTTCAACCCGCGCCTGCGCGTGGCCATCGACAAGGCCAAGGAAGTGAACATGCCGGCCGACAACATCGACCGTGCGGTCAAGAAAGGCACGGGCGAGCTGGAAGGTGTGGATTATGTGGAAATCCGTTATGAAGGCTATGGCATCAACGGCGCGTCCATCATTGTCGATTGCCTGACCGACAACCGCACCCGTACCGTGGCCGACGTGCGCCACGCCTTTTCCAAGCATGGCGGCAACCTCGGCACCGACGGTTCGGTGGCCTTCATGTTCAAGCACTGCGGCCAGATCATCTTCGCCCCCGGCACCAGCGAGGATAAAGTCATGGAAGCCGCACTGGAAGCGGGCGCAGAGGACGTGCTCAGCAACGACGACGGCAGCGTGGAAGTCATCACCGCGCCGGGCGATTTTGCCGCAGTGAAGGAAGCGCTGGAGAAAGCGGGCCTCAAGGCCGAAGTGGCCGAAGTGACCATGAAGCCGGACAACGAAACCGTCTTCAGCGGCGATGACGCGGTGAAAATGCAGAAGCTGCTCGACGCGCTCGACGCGCTCGACGACGTGCAGGAAGTCTTCACGTCGGCCGTGATCGAGGATTAGGCAATCCGTATCCTCGGCATTGATCCGGGCCTGCGCGTCACTGGTTTTGGCGTGCTGGAAAAAGATGGCAATCATTTGAACTATATTGCCAGCGGCTGCATCAAAACCGGGGACGGCGAACTGCCGCAGCGCCTCAAGATTATCCTGGATTCCATCGGCGAGGTGATCGCCACCTACCAGCCGGATCAGGCGGCGATCGAAAAAGTTTTCGTCAACGTCAATCCGCAATCCACCCTGCTGCTGGGCCAGGCCCGCGGCGCGGCGATATGCGCCCTGGTGGCGCGCGATCTGCCGGTGGCGGAATACACCGCCCTGCAGGTGAAACAGGCGGTGGTGGGCAACGGCCATGCCGGCAAGGAGCAGGTGCAGGAGATGGTGCGCCGCCTGCTGCATCTCGAAGGCACACCCCAGGCCGATGCCGCCGATGCGCTGGCCTGCGCCATCTGCCATGCCCACGGCGGACAGGGGCTGGGGGGGCTGGCAACAGCGGGTTACCGCGTGAAAAATGGGAGACTGGTGTGATCGGACGACTGAGCGGCAAGCTGCTGGAAAAGCATCCTCCCCAGATCCTGCTGGATGTGCAGGGCGTGGGCTACGAAGTGGATGTGCCGATGAGCACCTTCTACAACCTGCCCGCCCTGGGCGAGAGCGTGACGCTTTTTACCCAGTTGATCGTGCGCGAGGATGCACACCTGTTGTATGGCTTTGCCACCGACCACGAGCGCCAGGCCTTCCGCCAGTTGCTCAAGGTCAACGGCGTGGGCGCCAAGCTGGCGCTGACCATCCTCAGCGGCTTGTCCGTGGACGAACTGTCGCATGCCGTGATGGCGCAGGACGCCGGGCGGCTGATCAAAATTCCCGGCATCGGCAAGAAAACCGCCGAACGCCTGTTGCTGGAGCTGAAAGACAAATTTGCCCCGGGGGAAACGGGTTCGGCCCTGTTGGGCGCGGTGGTCAAGCCGGCTTCCGCCAGCAGCGACATCCTCAATGCCCTGCTGGCGCTGGGGTACAATGACAAGGAAGCCGGCTGGGCGGTGAAACAGCTGGCCGCCGAAACCGGCGTGACCGACGGCATCCGCCAGGCGCTGAAGCTGCTGTCCAAATCATGAAATGAATAATGTTATATTTGTACGCTTGACGTACAGCGTAAAAACCACTACATTTTGCCATGATTAAATCTTTCCGCTGCAAGGATACGGAAGCGCTATATCAGGGCAATCGTGTCAGGAAGTTTGAGGCCTGTGCGGCACAAGCCGAAAGAAGGCTGGAAATTCTCGATAATGCGAAAAGCATCCACGACTTGATGGGTTTGCCCAGCAACCGCTTCGAGGCCTTAAGCGGCGATCGCGCCGGACAATTCAGCATTCGCATCAATCAGCAATGGCGTGTCTGCTTCGAGTGGAAAGAGACGGATGCTTACAACGTGGAGATCGTGGATTACCACTAAGGAGAATGAACATGAACGGCATGCGCGCCATACACCCCGGTGAAATACTCAGGGATGAGCTGGACGAGCTCAAACTATCGGCCAACGCCTTTGCCAAGGCGCTGGACGTGCCTGCCAACCGGATTACTGCGATTCTCAATGAGCAACGTGGCATTACAGCAGACACGGCATTGAGATTTGCCCGTTTCTTTGGAACCACACCTGATTTCTGGATGAGCCTGCAAAGCAGCTACGATGTCAAAAAAACGCGTGAAGCGGTAGGTCAGGAAATCGAAAAAAACGTTAAGCCACGCGAATTGCTTGCTGCCTAGACCCGGATGCGTCTAAAAACTACTACACGACATGATCTACAAGAAATTTACGGCTCATAGCGTATTTAATTTTGGAGGCAAGGTGATGAATATTGTTGTCGAAGTACCGCAAAACCTGCCCGATGCTATTCATTGCACGCCGCAGGAATTCACCCGTGAAGCCAAAATGGCGATGGCGGCCAAGCTATATGAAATGCGGCGGCTGTCTTCAGGCATGGCTGCTGCACTGGCAGGTGTGGGGCGCGTTGAATTTTTGCTTGAACTTCACCATTTTGGCGTAGCAGTGATCGATCTCAATCAGGAAGAGCTTGAACAGGATGTGGCGAATGCCTGAAGGTGGAAGCATCATCGTCACCAACACCACGCCTTTGATTGCCCTTGCGGTAGCGACAGGTAGCCTTGATATTCTGTCGGCGCTTTATGATCGCGTCATTGTTCCGCTTGAGGTTTCGGAAGAAATCCTGGCTGCCGGGCCTCAAGCGCCGGGAGTGGAGACGTTTCGTAAGGCAGCCTGGCTTGAGCATCGAAAGGATGCCATCGAACTGCCGCTCTATCTGCGCAATACGCTTGATCGCGGTGAGGCATCGGTAATCCAGACAGCCGTGGCTGAGGGTATTGAAAAGGTATGTATCGACGAGTCGGCCGGACGCCGCATCGCGCGTCTGAATGGCTTGGTGCTAACGGGTACGGCTGGAATTCTCGTCAAAGCCAGGCAACAGGGCTACCCCGTTAGCCTCTCGTTGGCGCTGGAGCGAATGAAATCGCATGGCATCTGGCTGGGTGAAACGGTGGTTCGCTTTGTTCTGGCGGCGGATGGTAAATAAATCGCATGATCGAAACCGACAACCTCAAAACGGCCAGCCGCCTGATTTCCCCATCCCACGCATCGCCCCAGGAAGAAGCGCTGGAGCGCGCCTTGCGCCCCAAGCTGCTGGACGAGTACGTGGGCCAGGAGAAGGCGCGCGGGCAGCTGGAGATTTTCATCCAGGCGGCGCGGATGCGCGCCGAGGCGCTCGACCATGTGCTGCTGTTCGGCCCGCCAGGCCTGGGCAAGACCACGCTGGCGCACATCATCGCGCGCGAGATGGGGGTGAACCTGCGCTCGACTTCCGGCCCGGTGCTGGAGCGGCCGGGCGATCTGGCGGCGCTGCTGACCAACCTCGAACCTAATGACGTGCTGTTCATCGACGAGATTCACCGCCTCTCGCCGGTGGTGGAGGAGATTCTTTACCCCGCGCTGGAGGACTACCAGCTCGACATCATGATCGGGGAAGGGCCGGCGGCGCGTTCGGTCAAGCTGGAGCTGCCGCCCTTTACCCTGGTGGGCGCGACCACCCGCGCCGGGATGCTGACCAATCCGCTACGCGACCGCTTCGGCATTGTGGCGCGGCTGGAATTTTATACCCACGAGGAATTGCGCCGCATCGTCACCCGTTCGGCGCGATTGGTGAGCGTGGAACTGTCGGACGAGGGTGCGCTGGAAATCGCCCGCCGTTCGCGCGGCACGCCGCGCATCGCTAACCGCCTGCTGCGCCGGGTGCGGGATTTCGCCGAGGTGAAGGCCAGCGGGCATGTTACCCGGGAAGTGGCGGATGCCGCCCTGACCATGCTGGACGTGGATTCCCTGGGCCTGGACATGATGGACCGGGTGTTGCTGCTGGCGGTGCTGGAGAAGTTTGGCGGCGGTCCGGTGGGGGTGGACAATCTCGCGGCGGCGATCGGCGAGGAGCGCGACACCATCGAGGACGTGCTGGAGCCCTACCTGATCCAGCAGGGCTACCTGATGCGCACCCCGCGCGGCCGCGTGGCCACGCCCAGCGCCTATCTGCACTTCGGCCTCAAGCGGCCGGAGGGCGGCCGTAATGGCGAGCTGTGGAATGAGTGAGTTCGCCTGGCCGGTGCGGGTCTATTACGAGGACACCGATTCGGGCGGCGTGGTGTACTACGCCAATTACCTCAAGTTCATGGAACGCGCGCGCTCCGAATTGCTGCGCGCCCATGGCTTCGAGCAGACGGACCTGATAAGCGATCACGGCGTGATTTTTGTGGTGCGCGACGTGCACATCAGCTATCTCCGGCCCGCCGTGTTCAATGATCTGCTGAATGTCACAGTGAGCGTGCATGCTGCCGGACGAAGCTGGATCGAATTTGCCCAGACGGTCGAGCGTGGCGGTGACATTCTGTCGCGCGCGCAGATCAAAATCGTATGTGTGAACCATCTGTCATTCAAACCTGTCGAGATTCCTGAGATCATCAGGAAGAAAATGGAAATATCATCGTGAACGTTAATCAAGACCTGTCTTTCCTGTCCCTGATCACCAATGCCAGCGTGGTGGTGCAACTGGTGATGCTGGGGCTGTTGCTCGCCTCCATGATGTCGTGGTGGTACATCTTTCAGAAGATGTTCGCCATCAACGTGGCGAAACAGACCACCGACAAGTTCGAGCGCGACTTCTGGAGCGGATCGGATTTGCAGAGCCTGTTCCAGAAAGTGGGCAGCCGCGAAGCAGGGGGGATGGAAAGCATATTCGAAGGCGGGTTCCAGGAATTCTCCAAAATGCGCCGCCAGAGCGGCACGGACATTGCGCTGGTGATGGAGAGCACGCGCCGCGCCATGCGTGCGGCCTACCACCGCGAACTCGACCTGCTCGAAGCCCATCTGCCGTTTCTCGCCACGGTGGGCTCGGTCAGCCCTTATGTCGGCCTGTTCGGCACGGTGTGGGGCATCATGAACGCTTTCCGCAGCCTCTCCAGCGTGGGACAGGCGACGCTGGCGCATGTGGCGCCGGGCATCGCGGAAGCCCTGATCGCGACGGCCATGGGCCTGTTCGCGGCGATTCCGGCGGTGATCGCCTACAACCGCTACAGCTCCGAGATCGACCGCCTGGCCACGCGCTTCGACAGCTTCATGGAAGAGTTTTCCAATATATTGCAAAGGCAAGCCAAGTAATGAGCCTGCGTCGCCAGCGCAAGCTGATGAACCAGATCAACGTCGTGCCGTATATCGACGTGATGCTGGTGTTGCTGATCATTTTCATGATCACCGCGCCGCTCATCAACCCCGGTCAGATCGAGCTGCCCCAGGTGGGACAGGCGCTGAAGCCACCGGTCGCGCCGCTGGAGATTTCCATCAAGGAGGACAAGCGCCTGCTGATACTCGACCGTGAAACCGGCAAGCAGCCGAGGGAAGTGTCGCGCGACGATCTGGTCCAGGCGGTCAAGGAGAAGCAGGAAAAGAACCCCGAGCAGTCCGTGGTAATCGCGGCGGACAAGAACGTGCGCTATGAAGAAGTTCTGAATGTGATGGATATCCTGCAGCAGAACCAGGTCAAGAAAATCGGCTTGCTGGCCAAACCAAAGGGTCAGTAGTGGTTTTTGAGCGCAAACAACCGGGCCAGTGGAAAGCGGGCGCATTGGCGCTGCTGGTGCATGTGCTGTTTCTGGGGCTGATGATTTTCAGCGTGAGCTGGCAGAATCAGGAGCAGGCCGGCGTCGAGGTGGAACTGTGGAGCGAAGTTCCTGCACCGGCCAAGGTTGCGCCTCCGCCGCCCAAGCCTGCACCGGCTCCCAAACCAGAACCGAAACCGGAGCCCAAGCCCGAAGTGAAACCTGAACCGAAGCCGGTCAAGGCAGATATCGAGCTCAAGGCGAAGGAAGAAGAGAAAAAAAAGCGCCGTGAAGAGGAACTAAAACAGAAGCAGGAGAAACAGAAGAAGGAAGAAGAAAAGCGCAAGCAGGAACAGGAAAAACAGGAAGCCCTGCGCCAGAAGCAGGCAGAGGCTGAAGCGGCCAATGCGCGCAAGGCCGAGGCGGTGGCGCAGCAGGCTGCGGGGCAGCGGGTGCTGGACGACTACACCGGGCGTATCAAGTCCAAGATCAAGCGCTTCATCATTCTGCCGCCGGATCTGGCGGGCAACCCCCAGGCGGAGTTTGATGTCACCCTGATGCCGACCGGCGAGGTTCTGCATTTGAAGTTAACCAGGAGCAGCGGTTCCAGCGCTTATGACAGCGCGGTGGAACGGGCCATTTACAAGGCGCAGCCATTGCCGCTGCCGCCCGATCCGGGGCTGTTCGGCAAGTTCCGCGAACTGCACCTGAAGTTCAGATTGAATGAGGATTAATGAGGATTAAGGTATGAAACGTAATATCAAGTGGCTGCTGATGGCGTGCGTGATGGTACTGGCAGCGCCAGTGCACGCCGCATTGACGATCGAAATCACCGGCGGGGCGGGCAACCAGATTCCCGTGGCCATCGTGCCGTTCGCGGCAGAAAACACGCAAGCGCAAAGCATCAGCGGCATTGTCGCAGCCGACCTGACGCGCAGCGGGCTGTTCCGGATGGTGGACACGGCGGGCGTTCAGCCCCAGCCGCACGATCCCGCCGAGGTGCGTTACCCGGACTGGAAAAGCCGCAATGCCGAGGCGCTGGTGATCGGCGGCATGACGCCGCGCCCGGACGGCAAGATCGACGTGCGTTTCCGCCTCATGGACGTGGTCAAGCAAAGCCAGCTGGCCGGTTTCAGCTATACCATCGCGCCGGCGCAATTGCGCGCCACCGCGCACAAGATCGCCGACGTGATCTACGAGAAGCTTACCGGCGATGTCGGCGTGTTCAGCACCCAGATCGCTTACATCGTCAAGGAAGGCAAGCGCTTTGAGCTGCAGGTGGCGGATGCGGATGGCTACGGCGCGCAGACCGTGATGGCGTCGCAGGAGCCCATTCTTTCACCGGCCTGGTCGCCGGATGGCGAAAAACTGGCCTATGTGTCGTTCGAGAAGAAAAAACCGATTATTTACGTACAGGCGCTCAAAACCGGCGCCCGCCAGGCGCTGGCTTCGTTCAAAGGCAGCAACAGCGCGCCGGCCTGGTCGCCGGATGGCAGGAAACTTGCCATTGTCCTGACGCGCGATGGCCGTTCGCAGCTTTACCTGATCAACGCCGATGGTGGCAATCTGCAGCGCTGGAGCGACAGCGCGGGGATCGATACCGAGCCGGACTTCTCGCCCGATGGCAAGTGGATCATCTTCACCTCCGACCGCGGCGGCAGCCCGCAGATTTACCGCATGCCGGCGGTCGGTGGCGCCGGGCAGCGCATTACCTTCGAAGGGAGTTATAATGTCTCGCCGCAATTCAGCCCCGACGGCAAGAGTTTCGTTTTCATCCAGCGCAACGGCGGGCAGTTCCATGTCGCGGTGCAGGATTTTGCCACCGGCCAGGTGCAGGTGCTGACCGATACCCCGCAGGATGAGGCGCCCAGCTATGCGCCTAATGGTAAAATGGTCATTTATGCCACGGAAATCAACCGCCGTGGCGTATTGGCGGCTGTTTCCAGCGATGGACGGGTGAAACAGCGGCTGTCGGTGCAGGCCGGAGATGTGCGTGAGCCGGCATGGGGTCCTTTGTTAAAAAATCAGTAAATTTTAGGGAGAATCAAATGAACAAGTTGTTTTTGAGTGCAATTCTGCTGGGTATGTTGTCTGCTTGCGCCAGCACGAGCGACAAGGGTCAGGGCGCTGCTTCGGTTGAAGACAAGAGCCTGGGCCAGAAATCAGCAGGTGCTTCAACCCAGGGCGCCCAGCAGCAAGGCGTGGCAATGGACCCGCTCAAGGATCCCAGCAATATTCTTTCCAAGCGCAGTGTGTATTTCGATTACGACAGCTACAGCGTAAAGGGTGAGTACAAACCCATGGTCGAAGCGCACGCCCAGTACCTGAAACAAAATAGTAAAGCCAAGGCCTTCGTGCAGGGCAATGCCGACGAGCGTGGCAGCCGCGAGTACAACCTGGCTCTGGGTCAGAAGCGTGCCGAGAGCGTCCGGAAAGTCATGAACGTGCTGGGCGTGTCCGACAGCCAGATCGAAACCGTCAGCTTCGGCGAGGAAAAGCCCAAGGCTGAAGGCCGCGATGAAGCTTCGTGGGCGCAGAATCGCCGTGCTGATATTGTTTATCAGGGCGAATAAGAATGCGTAGGCTTGCGCTTCTTCCAGCCTTGCTGCTGTCGGGGGTGTGCCACGCCGGGCTGTTCACGGACGACGAGGCGCACCAGAAAATCAGCGATATGCAACTGCAGAATACCCAGCAGCAGAGCAAGCTGGAGACGCGCTTTGCCGGTCTGGAAAGCGCGCAGCGTGCTCAGGGCATGGAAATGCTGTCCCAGCTGGAAGCGCTGAAATCCGAGCTGGGCAAGCTGCGCGGCCAACTGGAAGTGCAGACGCACGACATTGAAGGCCTGCAGAAGCGCCAGCGCGATCTGTATGTCGACGTGGATACGCGTTTGCGCCAGCTGGAGAGCGCAGCAGCCACGGCGGCGGCTGCCGCGGCTGCGCCGCTGGAAGAAAGTCCGCCCAAGTCCGGCAAGGATAGTAAATCCGGCAAGGACAAAAAGTCGTCAGCCAAGGCAAATGCCGCGCCAGTAGCGGTTCCTGCTCCTGTGTCGGCACAGAAAACGGCTGAGGCTGATCCTGCTGAAGAGGCAAAAACCTACGATGCAGCGTTCAACCAGTTCCGGGGCGGAAATTATCAGGGCGCCCTGACGGCTTTTCAGGCATTCAATCAGGCCTATCCGAAAAGCCCTCTGGCTCCCAGCGCCCAATACTGGATCGGCAACTCGTACTTCAACCTCAAGGATTTCAGGTCCGCGATCTCCAGCCAGCAGGAGTTGATCAGCCTGTACCCCAAGAGCCCCAAAGTGCCGGATGCGCTGCTGAACATGGCATCCAGTTATCAAGGCATGGGTGACGTGGGTACGGCGAAAAAGACACTGGAGGATGTGCTGGCCAGATTTCCGGTCAGTGATGCAGCCGACAAGGCAAAATATCGCCTCGAATCCATGAAGTAAGGGCTCTTTATCGAGCCATAAACATCCCTCATGCTGCGTATCAACGAGATTTTCTATTCCCTGCAGGGGGAGACCAGCCGTGCCGGGCTGCCCACGGTGTTCGTGCGCCTGACCGGCTGCCCCCTGCGCTGCGGCTATTGCGATACGGCCTATGCCTTCACTGAAGGCGTGGCCATGGATATTCCCGCCATCCTCGAGCAAGTGGCAGCTTACGCGCCGCGTTATGTCACCGTGACCGGCGGCGAGCCGCTGGCGCAGAAGGAATGCCCGGCATTGCTCGCTGCCTTGTGCGACGCAGGCTACTCGGTTTCGCTGGAAACCAGCGGTGCGCTGGACATTTCCCGGGTGGATCCGCGCGTCTCGCGCATCGTGGATATCAAGACGCCTGGCTCGGGCGAAATGGAAAAAAACCGCTGGGCCAACCTGGCCTTGCTGACCCCGCATGACGAGCTCAAGTTCGTGATCTGCGATGCAGCGGATTACGAATGGGCGCGGCGGCAGATGCAGGAACAGCAGCTCGTCGCCAGATGCCCGGTGCTGTTCTCCCCCGTGGCAGGGAAGCTTGACCCGTCCCCGCTGGCCGACTGGATCCTGCGCGATCGCCTCGACGTGCGCTTCCAGCTCCAGTTGCACAAGCTGCTGTGGCGCGAGGACCGGGGGCGATGACCCCGGCAGTGAAAAGCGCCGTCGTCCTGCTTTCCGGCGGTCTGGATTCCGCGACCACGCTGGCCATTGCCCGCAGCGAGGGGTTCGAGTGCCATTGCCTGAGTCTAGATTATGGCCAGCGTCATCGTTCCGAACTGCAAGCGGCTGAACGGGTGGCCAGCAGCCTGGGCGCCGCAGCGCAGCGCACGCTCAAGCTGGACCTGACGCTGTTTGGCGGCTCTGCGCTCACGGATGCGTCGATTGCCGTGCCGGTAACCCCTCTCCCCAACCCTCTCCCGCAAGGGGGAGAGGGGGCAAGCGTGAAGAGCGATCATCTGATCGCGGGCATCCCTGTCACCTATGTGCCGGCGCGCAACACCATCATGCTATCCCTGGCCCTGGCCTGGGCGGAAGTGCTGGGGGCGCGGGATATCTTCATCGGCGCCAATGCGGTGGACTATTCCGGCTACCCGGATTGCCGTCCGGAATATATCCGTGCTTTTCAGGGCATGGCCAACCTGGCCACACGGGCTGCCATTGAAGGCGAGCCCACCACTATTCACGCGCCCCTGATCGCACTCACAAAAGCCGGGATCATTCGCCAGGGTGTTGCTCTTGGCGTGGATTATGCGCTGACAGTTTCCTGTTATCAGGCTGACGAACAGGGGCGCGCATGTGGCCGATGCGAATCCTGCCGTTTGAGAAAGCTCGGATTCGAGCAGGCTGGCGTACCGGATCCCACCCCTTATCTTTGACCTCTCCCGTCTGGTATTAAAGTACTAAGTATCGAATTAAATTGCACTTTTTCATGAATCCAGATTGTTCTTTGCGGCAATTCGATTACAATCTGGGCTTGGTTTGGAACTTGTGTTCCAGCATCGGAGAGGGAATCAAGAATGATTTATGAAAGTTTCGCACCCGCCCAGTCTTTTTTTCTCTGGGCAACCTTCGGAATTGCCCTGGTCATGGGCGCCCTGGTCAACAAGACCAATTTCTGCACCATGGGCGCGGTTTCGGACTGGGTCAACATGGGCGACACCGGCCGTTTGCGCGCCTGGCTCCTCGCCATCGCGGTGGCGATGCTGGGCGTGGTGGCGCTGGAAGCCAACGGGCTGGTCAATGCGGATGCCGCCTTCCCGCCCTATCGCGCGAATCAGCTGGTGTGGGCTGAAAACCTGCTGGGTGGCCTGCTGTTCGGCGTTGGCATGACCCTGGCTTCGGGCTGCGGCAACAAATGCCTGATTCGCATCGGCGGCGGCAACCTGAAATCCATCATGGTGTTTGCCATCATCGCGGTGATCGCCTATTACATGACCAACCCCTTCCCGGATTCAGACAAAACCCTGTTCACGGTACTGTTCTATGACTGGATTCGCCCCCTGGCTGTGACGTTGCAGACCAAACAGGATCTGGGTTCGGTGCTCGCCGGCCCGGAAAAGGCAGCCTCTGCACGGCTGATAATCGGCGGCATTCTGGCTGTGGTCCTGATCGCCTTCGCATTCAAGTCAGAAGATTTCCGCACCAGCCTCGACAATATTCTCGGCGGCCTGGTGGTCGGCCTGGCAGTCCTGGCTGCCTGGTATGTCACCAGCAACGTGATGGTGAGCGCGGATGGGCAGAACTACTCGCTGCAGAATTTCGTGGCCGAACAGTGGGACATGTTTGCCGCACCGGCAGACGTCAAACCGGCCGATAGCCGTCCGCTGTCTCCGCAGTCCTTCACCTTCATCAATCCCATGGGGCAGACCTTTGGCTATGCGCTCAGCGGCTTCAAGGCAGTTTCCATGACCTTCGGGCTGATGGCAGTGGCGGGCGTGATCCTCGGCTCCCTGCTGTGGTCCCTGGTCAGCCGCAGCTTCCGCATTGAATGGTTCGCCTCGTTCCAGGATTTCGTCAATCACTTCATCGGCGCCGTGCTGATGGGCTTCGGCGGCGTGCTGGCCATGGGCTGTACCATCGGTCAGGCCGTAACCGGCGTTTCCACGCTGGCGATCGGCTCTTTCATCACTTTTATTGCCATCGTGGCCGGCAGCGCAGGCATGATGAAATATCAGTACTGGAAGATGATGCGGGAAGCCTGATTCTGGCTTGAATTCATGGTCATTGCGAGCGTAGCGAAGCAATCTGTAATCTGTTGATGCTGGGTCGAGATTGCTTCGCTACGCTCGCAATGACAGGCTGCTAGCTTTCCTGCAGCGCCTTGGGGAGCGGAAACGAAATATTTTCCGCCTTTCCTTCCAGTTCCACGGCTTTCCCGCCGCCTAGTTGTTCCAGTCTGGCAATCACTTCGCGCACCAACACCTCCGGGGCGGAAGCGCCGGCCGTCACGCCGATTCTGGTTTTTCCCTGCAGCCATTCGGCTTTCAGCTGGCTGGCGTTATCCACCATATAGGCTGCGGCGCCGTGGTTTTGCGCCACTTCGCGCAGGCGGTTCGAATTGGAGCTGTTGGGCGAGCCCACCACGATCACCACCTCGCTCTGGCCGGCCAGGATTTTTACCGCATCCTGGCGGTTCTGCGTGGCGTAGCAGATATCGTCCTTCTTCGGCCCGGTGATAGTGGGGAAGCGCTCTTTCAGGGCGCTGATGATGGTGCTGGCGTCATCCACCGAGAGCGTGGTCTGGGTGACGTAGGACAGGTTGCCCTCGTCCTTTACCGCCAGCGTGGCTACGTCTTCCGGTCTTTCCACCAGGTACATGCCGCCTTCCGCCTGGCCCATGGTGCCTTCCACTTCGGGATGGCCCTTGTGGCCGATCATGACGATTTCCTTGTCATGCTGCCGCATCTTGCTGACTTCAACGTGCACCTTGGTGACCAGGGGGCAGGTGGCGTCGAACACCTGCAAGCCGCGCGCTTCGGCTTCCTTGCGGACCGCTTGCGATACGCCGTGGGCGCTGAAAATCAGGGTGCTGCCAGGCGGCACTTCGTCCAGATCCTCGATGAAAATCGCGCCCTTGGCGCGCAGATTGTCCACCACGAACTTGTTGTGCACGACTTCGTGGCGCACGTAAATGGGCGCGCCGAAGCGCTCCAGGGCGCGCTCGACGATGGCGATGGCGCGATCCACACCGGCGCAGAAACCACGGGGATTGGCGAGCAGGATTTCCATTATGATTCCAGTATCTCGATGATCTTGACTTCGAAATTGACCGTGCAGCCGCTCAGGGGGTGGTTGAAATCCACCGTGGCATGGGTCTTGGTCTTGCTGATGATCTGCCCCGGCAGGGTGTCGCCCTCGGGCAGGGTGAATTCGATCAGGCTGCCGGTTTCGAATTCCTCGTCGGGGAAGGCGTCCAGCGGCAGTTCCATCACCTGTTCCGGATCATGGGGGCCGAAGGCCTGTTCCGCTTCCAGCTTGAAGGTATAACGCCGGCCGACTTCGAGATCGATCAGGCAGGATTCCATGTTGGGCTCGATTTCGCCGTTGCCCAGCGTCAGGGTGACCGGTTCCTCGTCGTCGAAGGTGTTGATGGCCTCGGCGCCATCGTCCGAGAACAGGCGGTAGTGCAGGGCGACCTTGTCGCCCCAGAGTGCAGTCTGGGTCATGCTTTCTTGCCTCCGGGCTTGCGCAGGCCGTCCATTATCAGCAGCATCACGCCGCCGGTAATGGCCATGTCCGCCACGTTGAAGGCCGGCCAGTGGGTGCTGCTATAAAAGAAATCCAGGAAATCCACCACGTAGCCCCAGCGGATGCGGTCGATCAGGTTGCCCAGCGCGCCGCCCAGCACCAGGCTGAGGGCGAGGCTGAAGAGGGTTTCCCGGTGGTGTTTCCTGAGCAGATTGAGGATCACGGCTGCGGCAATGCTGGCCACGGTGATGAAGAACAGGCGCTGCCAGCCGCCAGCCCCGGCGAGAAAGCTGAATGCCGCGCCGCTGTTATGCGCCCGCACCAGGTTGAAATAGGACGTGAGCGGCAGGCTGTCGCCATAACTGAAGGCCTGCACCACCCAGTGCTTGGTCAACTGGTCAAGTGCGATGATCGCCGCGCTGTAGAACAGCCACAGGCGCCAATCACGCATGGGAGCGCACTTCCCCGGCGCCGAACAGGTTGGAAACACAGCGTCCGCACAGGGTCGGGTGTTCGGCATGTGTTCCAACTTCGGCGCGGTAGTGCCAGCAGCGCTCACATTTCTGGTGCGGGCTGGATGTGACCGTGATTTTTTCCTCACTGCCTGCCTGTAGGTCGGGCTTCAGCCCGACATCTCGGGCTGAAGCCCGACCTACAAGTTTGGCCTGCGAGGTGATCAGTACGAAGCGCAGGTCGTCGCCCAGGGTTTGCAGTAATTCGTACAACTCGCCACCCGCCTGGATTTCGACCTCCGCCTGCAGCGAGGAGCCGATGGCGCCGGAAACACGCACCGTTTCCAGCTCCTTGACGACGCGGGCGCGGAGTTCGCGGATCTTTGACCATTTGGCGAGCAGGGCGGCGCTGTCGTTCTGTTGCGGAAACACATGCCAGGTGTGCAGGAAGATACTGTCCTCGGCATTGCCGGTCAGGGCCTTCCAGGCTTCCTCGGCGGTGAAGCTGAGAATCGGCGCCATCAGCCGGAGCAGCGAATGGGTCAGGTGGTGGAGCGCGTTCTGCGCGGCGCGACGCGCCTTCGAGTCCTTGCCCGCCGTGTAGAGGCGGTCCTTGAGGATGTCGAGATAGAAGCCGCCCAGGTCCTCGGAGCAGAAGGAAGTCAGCTTTTGCGCTACCAGGTGGAATTCATAGCGCCCATAATCGGCTGCGATTTCTTCCTGGAAGCTGGCGGCCAGCGCCAGCGCGTAGCGGTCGATCTCCAGCCACTCTTCCACTGGCAGGGCGTGCTGTGCCGGGTCGAAGTCGGCCAGGTTGGCGAGCAGGAAGCGCAGGGTGTTGCGGATGCGGCGATAGCCTTCGCTCACGCGCTTTAAAATCTCGTCGGAAATGGTCAGCTCGCCGGAATAATCCGTGCTTGCCACCCACAGGCGCAGGATGTCGGCGCCCAGGGTGTCCATCACCTTCTGCGGCGCGACCACGTTGCCCTTGGACTTGCTCATCTTGTGGCCGTGGCCATCGACCACGAAACCGTGGGTCAAGAGCGCCTTGTAGGGCGCGTGGCCATCGGTCGTGCAGCCGGTCAGCAGACTCGACTGGAACCAGCCGCGATGCTGGTCCGAGCCTTCCAGGTACAGGTCGGCGGGGTGCGCCAGATAATCGCGCTGCTTCAGCACGCAGGCATGGCTGGAGCCGGAATCGAACCACACGTCGAGGGTATCGCTGACCTTCTTGTAGCTGGCGGCGTCACTGCCCAGCAGTTCGGCGGCGTCGAGGCTGAACCAGGCTTCGATGCCCTGCTGCTCGACGCGCTGCGCCACCTGCTCCAGCAGCTCCTGGGTGCGCGGGTGCAACTCGCCCGTTTCCTTGTGCACGAACAGCGGCATCGGCACGCCCCAGTTGCGCTGGCGCGAGACGCACCAGTCGGGACGGTTCCTGATCATGGCTTCAAGCCGGGCGCGGCCCCAGGAGGGGAAAAACTCGGTGTTCTCGACGGCCTTTAGCGCTGCGGTACGCAAACTGGACATTCCCGGGCGTAGGGCGTCAATAAGCGAAGCGCATTGCGCCGTATGTGGCTCGACATGGTGCAATGCGCTCCGCTTATTGCACCCTACATGATCTTCCATCCCGATGAACCATTGATGGGTGGCGCGGAAAATAATCGGTGTCTTGTGGCGCCAGCAGTGGGGATAGCTGTGCAGCAGCTTTTCGTCCTTGAGCAGCAGGCCATTGGTGTTGAGGATTTCCAGCACGGTCTTGTTGGCCGCCCAGATCGACTGGCCGCCGACCAGCGGGGTGCGCTCGAAGAATTTTCCGTCGTCGCCCACCGGGCAGTCCACTGCCAGCTGGTACTTGCTGCCGATCACATAGTCGTCCTGGCCGTGGGCCGGCGCAGTATGCACCAGGCCGGTACCGGCATCGAGCGTGACATGTTCGCCGCAGATGATGGGCACGATGCGCTCGTAGAACGGGTGCTGCAATTGCACATGTTCCAGCGCGGCGCCCTTGACCTTGGCGATGACTTCCACGGTCTCGAAACCATAGCGCTGGATACAGGCTTCGGCCAGGTCCTGCGCCAGGATCAGGATGCCCCTGGGCGTCTGGATCAGGTCGTAGGTGAAGTCGGGATGCACGGACACCGCCTGGTTGGCGGGCAGGGTCCACGGGGTGGTGGTCCAGATCACCGCGTACACCGGCTGGGAGGGGGCTTTCATGCCCAGCGCGCTGGCCAGCGCGGCAACGTCCTTGACCGCAAAGGCCACGTCGATGGCGGGCGAGGTCTTGTCCTCGTATTCCACCTCGGCCTCGGCCAGTGCTGAGCCGCAATCCACGCACCAGTGCACCGGCTTCTGGCCCTGATAGAGGTAGCCGTTGGCGTGGATGCGCCCGAGGGTGCGCATGATGTCGGCTTCGAACTTGAAATCCATGGTGCGGTAGGGGTTGTCCCATTCGCCCAGCACGCCGAGCCGGATGAAGTCGGCCTTCTGGCGTTCGATCTGGGCTTGCGCATAGTCGCGGCACAGTTCGCGGAATTTGGCCGCGGGAATCTCCTTGCCGTGCTGCTTCTCCACCTGTAATTCGATCGGCAGGCCGTGGCAGTCCCAGCCCGGCACGTAGGGCGCATCGAAACCGGCCAGGGTCTTGGAGCGGACGATGATGTCCTTGAGGATCTTGTTGACCGCGTGGCCGATGTGAATGTCGCCGTTGGCGTAGGGCGGGCCGTCGTGCAGGATGAACTTGGGGCGGCCTTGTGCGGCTTCGCGAATGCGCTGGTAGAGCTTCTTCTCCTGCCACTCCTTGACCCAGGCCGGCTCGCGCCTGGCGAGGTCGCCGCGCATCGGGAAGGGGGTGTCGGGGAGATTGAGGGTGTCTTTGTAATCAGCCATTTATCGTGTCTCAAAAAACCGTTTTGTATTTGCCACATCGGCCGCGATTTGCGCCGTCAGTGTTTCCAGGTCGGGGAATTTCATTTCGTCGCGCAGTTTGTGCAGGAAATCCACGCGCACGTGCTGGTTGTAGATCTGGCGGTCGAAGTTGAATACATGCACTTCCAGCGTTGGGCGGCCGTTGCTCTTCACGGTCGGGCGCACACCCAGGCTGGCGGCGCCTTGCAGCGGTTTGTCGCCGATGCCATGCAGTTCGACTGCAAAAATGCCCCATAGCGGCGGGCGGTTGTGCTTGAGCTGGATGTTGGCGGTGGGGAAGCCGATCTTGTGGCCCAGGTTGTCGCCGTGTTCCACCCGCCCGCTGATGCTGTAAGGGCGGCCGAGCAGCGTGTGCGCCAGCCCGAGATTACCGTCCGCCAGCGCATCGCGCACGGCTGTGCTGGAAACGCGCAGCCCGGCTTCCATCACGCTGTGCATGGCTTCGACCTCGAAACCCAGCCGGGGGCCGGCCTCGCTCAGCAGCGCCAGGTCACCCGCGCGTTTTGCGCCGAAGCGGAAGTCGTCGCCAATCAGCATCCATTTCGCCTTGAGCCTGTGGTGCAGCATTTCGCTCACGAATTCGTCCGCGGCAATACTGGAGAAACGCTTGTTGAAGGGGCAAATGAAGACCTGCTCCACGCCGTAGGCTTCAAACAGCTCCAGCTTCTCGCGCAGGTTGGTGAGGCGGGTGGGCGCCTGGTCGGGCGTGAAGAATTCGCGCGGATGCGGCTCGAAAGTCATGACACAGGCTGGCAGGCCGCGTTTTTTCGCGGCATCTTCCATGCGTTGCAGCATGGCCTGGTGACCCAGATGAACGCCGTCGAAGTTGCCGATGGTCAGCGCGACCGGCCCATCGCTGGCGGGAATTCCTCGAAAAATCAGCATAGTCGGGCAAACAAAAGCCTGAATTATACTCACTCGGGGGGTAAACAAGAAATGCTCACAAAAAGCAGGCAAAAATTGCGGTATTCAATTGACATATATCATTTACAAATCAATAAATTAGTACCACTATCGACTTTTGAAATGTTCTGTTTTTGTCGTTAAACTGAAAAGGAGCATGTCATGCGTAAATCCAGTTTGATAACGGTTTTGATCGCTGCCGCCTTTGCGGCAGGTAATGTGGCCTACGCCGCAGGTGGCGGTGGAGGTGGCGCGGGTGGTGCTGGCGGTGGCGCTAGCGCTGGTGGTGTGGGTGGCGGAGGCATGGGAACGGTGCTCTCTACCCCAACGGTGGATAAGGATCAGATTCGCGACCGCGACCGTTTGAAGGATGGCACGGGTGATGGAGTACCCGATCGGGACCGGACCCAGAAGAAGGACCAGACAAGCAAGCCAGCCAAAGCGCTCTCAACGTCGGATAAGGATCAGATTCGCGACCAGGACCGCAAGAAGGATGGCACGGGTGACCGGGTGCCCGATCGGGACCGGACCCAGAAGCAGGACCAGACAAGCAAGCCAGTCAAGTAGAGGGCGGGCAGTTGCAGGGATCAACGGGCACTGTTCAGGTGCCCGTTTTTTTGTATGCCGCCTGCGGGAAGTTTCTATTGTTCGCTGATGATTTGATGCAGTTTGGTCGCGTCACATTGGCAATGGTGCGCAGAAATATCTTGCGTGATGCCGCGCCGTTTGAAGTCTGCCATCACCCGGCTGGCGGTTTCCGTGGTGATGCCGAGCATGGCGCCCATGTCTTCGCGGCTGATTGCCCTGCAGTTTCCCTTCGACGATTCACTCTGGAGCAGCAGCAGCAGGTGTGCGACGCGGGACTCAGCCGTCCCTGTGGACAACTCGGTAATGAAGCGCTCGGCATCGTTCACGCTTTGCTGCCAGCGTAGCGCCATCTGGCGGCTGAGCTGGGGATGGTCGATGCCCAGGTGTTCGATGGCCGCCATCGGGATGCGGCAGACTTTGGTGTTTTCCAGCGCTATCGCCGTATGGCGGTAATCCTGCCCGACCACCAGTTCCAGTCCGGCCACCGAGCCTGGCTTCAGCAGGCGCACGATGCGCTGGTTGCCATTGGGCAGATACTGGATCAGCTTGACCAGTCCGCTGCGAATAGTGAAAACCGATTTCCCCGTTTCGCCCAATTGATATAGCGCGGCATGGGCCGGGTAACACAGGTGGTCAATGGTGTGCAGCACGTCATCCAGATCTTCATTGGAGATCTCGGAAAACAGTACCCGTTCACGAATGGCGCAATGCTTGCAGTCGGCGCGGCCTTCCCAGGTGATGTCGGTGCAATAAGGTTTTTTCCGTTCGCTTTGTTTCATCGGTTCTTTGGCTGGTGTCATAGCTGGTATTAAGAAAATGGTACCAAAAATTCTGGTGCACGCCGATTGGGATATCCGTGAGTGTAAAGCAATTAGCTTGCCAGATTCCGCTGATTGATAATGATCAATGCCTTTATCCGGGTGGAATGCTACCTTTGTCGCGGGTGGAGCTTATGGGTGGGTCCGCTTGTGTTTCCGCGATTCAGAAAAATTATAAATAATCATAATCAATAGAAAATGAGAGTCACAAAATGACAACACTTCACAAACGTCTTTCGGCGTCTCTGGTTGTTGCTGCGCTGCTTTTCCTCGCTTATCAGCCGGCTTCGGCTATAGAAAGGCCAATAACGCCGGCTCAGAAGGCTGAAGAATTCAAGGTGGTCAATCCGGTAGTTCCCGATACTCAGTCAGAGGTGACCCTGGACGAGGCAAAAACGCCGGTTCAGAAGCTTAAGGCTTACAAAAAGGCCGGGCATGGCATTCTTGACCTGGAATGTGCGGACTGTCACACGATTATCAAAGGGGAAAAGACTCGCCCTGAGCATGATCATGGCAAATGCGAATCCTGCCACACCGGCGGCAAATTGCACCGGCAAGCCCTGGTCAGGGGTGAACCTGGCAAGGGCACGATTGAAAAGCCGCAAAGCAAGGAATGCATAAGCTGCCACAATAAAGACAGGAAGCTGATGAACTGGAGCTTCAGCTCGCACAGCAAAGCAGGTGGCAATTGCACCGACTGTCATGCAATACATGCCTCGCCACTGAGCAAAGGCTCGAACCTGACCGCCGGCAAGATGGACAAGAATTCGGCTGTGTGCGTCAAGTGTCATCAGGATGTCGCATCGTCATTGAACATGAGTTCTCATCATCCCGTCAAAGAAGGCGCCATGGCATGCGCCAGTTGTCACGATGTGCATGGCGGCACTCAAACTATCCTGAAAAGCAGGAACGAGCAGTGCCTGAGTTGCCACCAGGCAGTTCGCGGACCAAAAGTGTTTGAGCATGCGCCCGTGGTGGAAGATTGCCTGAGTTGCCATGCGCCACATGGTTCGTCTAGCCGCCGGCTGTTGACGGTGTCGCAACCGGCAGTCTGCTTGCAGTGCCATTCCATTGCGCAAGGCAAGCATGGCTATGGAACAGGCACAGAGCCTTCCGCTGCGCCAGGGGATAGAAAAATAACAGGCGCCGTGCTCAGGGGTTGCACCAACTGCCATGGTGCAATTCACGGCAGCCATCAAGATCCGATGTTGCGCTACTGAGAGGGGAAAGCGCCATGAAACAATTCACTAAAAACAAGTTATCCGTCCTGGTTGGACTCGCTTTGGCCAGCAACTTCAGCTACGCCGAACCGCCTGCTCCGCCGCCCGTGCAAACGCAGGGGGGAACGGCCGCTCAGCAGGGAACCGGAACCGGACGTACCGCACCGGCATCGGTTGTGGTGACGCCGCTGAAAACTTTCGATACGCGCAAAGCCAAAACTCAAGTCGAGCAGGATTATGCGCAGATGGTCGGGATTCCCTATGGCAGTTTCCTGCTGTTCCCGGAACTGGTACTTACGCAAACCCACGACAGCAATATCTACGCCCTGCGCAGAAATGATGTTTCGGACTCGATTACCACCCTAACCCCGTCGCTGGTGGCCAAATCCAATTGGAATCAGCATAAGCTGAATTTTAACGTAGGCGGGGATCTCGATCGCTATCGTGATCACAACTCGGAAAATGTGGATGACTACTGGGTTGGATTTGACGGCCAGTACGACCTATCCGGGAACAGCAATATCTTCGGCGGCGCAGTCAACAGCCGTAACCATGAAGATCGCGGTTCTCCTGATGCGGTCTTTGGGCTTGAGCCCACTGTATATACTTCGACGGAAGCCTATCTTGGCGCCGAGCTCAAAACCGGCCCGGTTTCCGTGCGCTTTGGCGGCATTCATGAAGATCTGGATTACAGCACCCCGGCCGGGATGGTTGCGCCCAATTCGACCAACGATGATCGTGACCACACGCTGACTTCTGTTGGCGGACGGGTGGGCTATGACGTAACACCAACGCTGATGCCTTTTGTTCAGGCCGCAACCGATACGCGCGGCTACAAGCGGAGTATTGACGACTATGGCTTCCAGCGCAGTTCCGATGGCTTCCGCGCTGCCGTAGGTGCCGTATTCAAACCAAATGTGTCGCTGCAGGGCGAGATCTTTGCCGGACGTATGCATCAAAACTATGATGATGCCCGCTTTAACGACCTCGACCGCGCGTATTTTGGCGCCAACCTGAGCTGGAAGCCGGTTCCGGGCACCAAGCTCACTGCTTTTGTTGATCGTTCACTGGGTGAAACCACGATGCAGGGATCTGCCGGCTATGTGGATTCCACTGTGGGGATGCATGTCGAACGTCCCATCAGCCCGGATTTGCTGGCCAATGCGGGGATTGCCTACTCGATCAGTGAATATCAGGGCATAGACCGCAAAGACCGCGTGACCGACGCCGGTGCCGGTATCAAGTACTACGTCAGCCCAACGGTCTATCTGGGCGCGGATTACCGCATGCTCAACCGTGATTCGAGCTCGCTGGAAGGAAACTACTTCCGCGATATAGTCATGTTCAGCGTGGGTTATACCCCGGCGCGTCAGCGTATCAAGACAGAAGGCGGTTCCGCGGACGGAATTCAGGCTGGGGACGTTGCCAGTCTGCATGGCCAGATTAGCCCCAAGCTGGCCTATTTTGACTATACCGGTGGTGTGGGCCGAGGAATGAGCCACTATCTGGAACGCTACGACTATCGTCAAAACAACTTCGGTGACAGCACGAGCGATAGCCTGATTGCCGATATCGATTTGAACCTGCTCTACGCGGATGCCAAGCATGATCTGCTGCTGCTCGAACGCGAGGGTTTCGGCGCGATTAACCAGCACACCCGTCTCAGGGGCAATAGCGATTTCGTCAAGTTTGACGCTCACCACTCGGTTTACACTTCGGCAACGGGTGGAATTGATTATCTGTATAACCCGAATGTGGTGGCGGGTGGGACGGATCCGGCATATATCGGGACAACCGGCGAATCTGAGCACGTGGCCTATTTTAATGCCGATAGCCCTGACACATCCTACAAGGTGACCCGGACCAGTTACGGCGCCAGCATGCAGGTCAAACCAGCGGCCTTCAATGGCCTGGGCTCGGTTGAGCTTGCTTATAAGGGTTATACCCGCGATGGCAATCAGGTGGCGAACTACATTCTGAGCCAGCATGATTTCTCTGGGAGCACGGCCAGCCGTGAACAAAATCAATGGCGTGGCTACAGCCGGGTAATCGATGAACAAAACAGGAACCTGGCTTTCAACCTGACGCTCAATCCGCAGGATAGCTGGCTCGTCAACTACGAATTCAGTATTGACAAGTTCCAGAACAATGCCTCGCCGGTCACGATGAACACTGTCTCGCAGTGGTCTGGAATTCCCTTCACCGGCGGAGGCTTCCAGTTCAATAATGTGGACCCCAACAGACCGCTCAATTTCGTTGCAGACTCGACACAGTTCACCAATAGCCTGCGCCTGACCAAACAGTTTGATGAGTGGGCTGTGCTGGGCGCAGGTGCCAGCATTTCACGGCTGCATCAGGATACCTTTACCGGCCCGCAGGACACCTTTGGTTACACGGAAGGGCGTAACGACACCGATAGCGCCTACCTGACCGGAAAGATCAATGTTTCCCAGGCGGTTGGCCTGGAAGCCTTCGTGCGTTACAACAAGCGGGAAAACAATTCCTCCTTCCCCGTGACAGGTTTCTACGAGGTGCTGTCCAACAAGGATAGCGAGCGCCTGGTTGCACCGCGCATCAACCGGGTCACTACCAACACTTATGGCCTGGAAGCCAAACTTTATCCCCGTTTCCTGCAAACCAGCTGGTCTGCGGGCTGGACTCACGAGGACAAGGAGCGCGATTTGACCTACGGCGAAGGCCCGGCCCTGGCTGCGCCAATGACGTTATATGGTGTCGGCTCCAGCTCTGACGAGGTGTTTGTCAAACTGGTCTCACGGCCAGCCAAGGGCTGGATGGTACGCGTGACGCCATCCTACCTATGGGCTGACCAGACGGGGCTGGTGACCGAGCCGGAAGAGATGCTGAAGCTGAAGGCACTGGTTAGCTACAACAAGCCGGAGTGGAATGAACTGCTGATTAGCGGTTACTACAATTACACTGACAAGAAAAATGGATTGCTCAGTTACACCGGCTATACCGTGACAGGGGCCGCCGGCGGTGCCGGTTCATTGCAAACGGGGTATTTTAACCTGCCCCAGACGCAGCAAATGGACAGCACGCTCCAGTCCGCGGGCCTGAATCTCAGCCTGGTGCCGGTGGAAGATGTGAAGGCCAATTTGGGTTATGCATGGAATCAGACCGATTTCAGTTCCTACTACTTTTCGACCAATCGCTTGCGCTACCAT
Organism: Sulfuricella sp.; assembly: GCA_041651995.1. NCBI lineage: Bacteria > Pseudomonadati > Pseudomonadota > Betaproteobacteria > Nitrosomonadales > Sulfuricellaceae > Sulfuricella > Sulfuricella sp. Next base: position 67,057 of record JBAZID010000010.1, read on the forward strand.
TACCTGTATGTCCCGGATAGCACCGTCCCAACTTCTACTGATTTCCTGGTGCTGGGCCAGCCCAATTACAAGGTCAACACGCATACCCTGTCTGCCGGTCTTGAAAAGCAGTGGAGCCGTTACCTGTTTTCGGGCAACTACAGCTTGACCTGGTCCGAAGGCAATAACGCCAGCGGCCTGCCAGAGCCTTTGCCCGAGGTGGATGCGAAAGTAGACAATTACCTGCATTCCCTTTCGCTGGGTATGGAATATGCGTGGAAAAAGAATATGTCGGTGCGCGGCACTTACATCTATGACTATTACAAGGACCATGTCTACAATGATCTGAGTGGTGGATATAACACCCTCATACTCAGCCTGAATTATCGTCTCTGATTCCGGGGGGAATTGCTGATGGCAAAAAACGCCGCCCCTGCCTCGGGAGCGGCGTTTTTTTATGATTTCAGGTTGAAATGGTACTGCAATACCCAAGAGGCATTCCCGTTTTGCGGAAAATGACATAAAAATCAGCATGGTGTGCGATTCATGTCCTTTCCGGGAATTTGCAACGGTATGCCACATATATATTGTGTATCGATTGATGTTTGTCAGTGACGTTGCATTTAATTGGGGATAGCATTTTCTTATGTATTTTGCGTTGTTTTTTGTTTTGCAATTTATTAAAAAAATGAGGGGGTTATGATGAAAACTACAGTCAAAATCAAACAGATCGTCACGGCAACTGGTTTCGCGCTGGCGGTGATGTTCGGCGCACCGGTCGCAACGCATTACATCAATGTGAGCAGCCTGGACATGATTTCCCAGGCCCACGCCGAAGACGAAGGCGGTTACAAGCAGAAAGGCAAGCCTGCCGGTAAAGGTTCCGCAGGCCACAAGGGTGGCGCCGGAAATGATGCTGGCAAGGGTAGTAAAGACGTCATCCTGAAGGGCAAGGGTGATGAAAATAGCGATCCCTTAAGTGATCGTCCGGCCTGGGCCGGTGCCAAGGGCGGCAAGGCTGGTGCAGGTGGCAAGCCAGGCACATCCGGCAGCAAGAAAGGCGACCTGTATGGCGATCTTTATGTGCTGATCCGTGATCCGATCACTGGCGTAGCTGCGACAGAAACCATCAATGGCGTCGTTTATCCCAAGGTTCAGGCCTATGACGCTAATGGCGCGCTGTTGGTTGGCGTTTGGATCCCGCGTGATCCGGCAACAGGCGACTTGTTGAAGACAGCAGTGGTTAATGGCGTAAGCGTAAATGTATTCCCTGCTGAAGTAGACTTCGGCCGCTTGAGCGTGGCGCGCGCACCAGCCAAAGTGACGGAGCATTCACTGACCGAGGCGCTGAGCAAGCTGACCGTAACGGGTGCCGTGATAACACTGGATGCGGCAGGACGTTTTGTAATCACCGCTGGCGGTGTTGTAACTACGATCGATTCTCCACTGGAAAATCTGGCCTTGTATAAGGCCATTGCAAATTTGACGGGAACGGACCGGACCATCTCGGTTACCACGACGTTGGAGGGCGGCTCCACCCCGGTAACCTACTCCTACACGATTCCGGACTCGGTGAATATCGATTTGCTGAAAGCGGGCTTGCTCGCGGCTTCCGGGGACAAATATGGCGTGATCACGCTGGATACCGTGATGTATATCAACCCTATTGTGGGCGTAACGGATGATCTGAGCGCCGTAACTTATGATCGCAAGACTACCTACGATGGCAAGTTCGTGACCGTTCTGGTCAAGCAGGGCGATGGCGTTACCTATATTGCCACTCAGGTGAATCTGTATGACGCCGTGTTTGGCGGCGTGAACGACACGACCACCACCGGCGCAACAGATTTCGCTACAGCAGTGAATGATGCGCTTCAGGTGCTGGAGTTTGTCCACGACAACGAAGTGCGCTAAAGGAGGATTTATGCTTAGTCCGGTTTGCCCGCATTTGAAGAGCCTGCTCACTGCGCTGAGTGTTGCGGCACTTGCCTCCTCAGGCATGGGCTACATCACCACGGCGCAGGCCGAGGACCATGCCAGCGGTCATTCCAGCAGCAGCCACGCTTCAGGGGGTGGCAGCCAGGGCGGTTCAGGCCGTAGTTCCACGGAGAGCGGTCATAAGGACGGCGGCTCCGGTGGCGGCAGCAAGTCGCTAGAAGGGAAGGTATTCCAATCCGGCGGCACGACAGACGAGCACGGCAGTAGTGGTAAAGGTAAAGGCAAGGGGCCCAAGTACAAGGGCGGCAAGAGTGGCGAATCATCTCCCGATGAAGGCCATAGCCACGACAAGTAGTTGAGCTTCGGGTCTTGGAAACGGGGTGGCACCGAGAGGTGCCACCCCGTTTTTATTCATACCCTGCCTGTTCTGGCTGGGCCTTAATGACCTTCCTGCATCGCAGCGCGGATGGCTTTGACTATTTCTGCAGGGGCTGTGCCGTGCTGCAGGGTGGCGACCAGCTTGCCGCTGGGGTTCACGACGTAGGTCGAAGAGGAGTGGTCCACTACATAGCCGCCAGCGGAACCGGTGTCTTGCTTGCGGTAGCTGGCGCCATATTGCCGGGCCGTGGCGGCAATGACTTCTGGCGTGCCAGTCAAACCGAGGATATTGGTGTGGAAAAAGGCGCCATATTCCTTGAGTTTTTCCAGCGTATCGCGCTCCGGGTCGACGGAGATGAACAGGGCCTGGGTCTGTGCCAACTCTTCCTGCCCCAGCGCGTTGAGCGCTTGGCCGGTAAAAGCCAGGGATGTGGGGCAGATATCGGGACAGAAGGTATAGCCGAAATACACCAGCACCACTTTGCCGCGGAAATCCTGCAGCGAAACCGGGCCACTGGCCGATTGCAGCGTGAAATCACCGCCGGTGGGGGCGCCGGCAAGAGGGATGGGGCTATGGGGCTGATGCGTGTCCGGTTGCCAGAACATGACAACCCAGCCAAGAACCAGGCTGAGCAGGGCGATGATTGCGATAAGAAAAGTACGGTTCATGATTCTGGCTCGAAAAAATTAACATCATCTTGGATCAGTGAGCGCCGCTTGCCTAGCCTGCCGGCTGTGGCATTTCGTCGCATTCAGGCGGCCTCAGTTGCGCGCTGTGGTGAATCGGAATGGCGCTACTGCTTTCAATTCTGGAGTGGTCACCACCACGGCAGCCTGCCATGCCATGCCCCCGGTGATGCACACCGGCAACACCGTTTCCCCGGTGAACTGGTGCTCGCCTTCCTGCTTCAATTGCGGGCGGTTGTAGCCCATGTTCATGTCTAAGCCGGTAAGGTCCACTTCCACCAAACGTGCATCCAGCCCCTGGGTTTTGACCACTAGCCGCAGCGGGCGCAGCAGGGGAATGGGCCGAGGTTCGATCGCTAGCTCGATGCGCCCGCCACCGGGGATGTCGCTGCTGCAAGGCCCGGCCTGCAGATCGCAGGCGGGGTCAAGAGGCGCGGTAACGCTGGCTTCCGGATTGGGCGGGGCAAGCCACAGCCTGGCGCCTGCAGCGGCGCCAATGGCCAGGATCAGTGCGGCGATGGTGGCAACAAGCGGTTTGTTGGAAAAGTTCATGAGTATTTTTAACCACCAGGGAGGCAAAGATACGAGGAATATTCCTGATCTTGGGGGTTTTTATTGCGCGTTTCCGCGCCTGAATGGGTTTTAAAAATTGAAGCATATCATAGCGGAGATTACATGTTGCCACGCTTGAGACCTTCGGTTAAGCTCGATCAGAAACAGGTAAATAATTATTACATTTGGAGGGGGGCGTTATGGGTACTGTTGTCAAGGTGGCATTGCTGGGTTTGGGTGGCGTTGGCGAAACATTCGCGGAGCATTTTCTGGAGAAAATCCAGGAAGAACATGCCAATGTGGAAATCGTCGCCGTGGCCCACCGGGATCTGGATTCCCCTGTTGCGCTGGGCTTCTCGCACAGCAATGTCCCGGTATTTCAGGAAGCGCTGGATGTGGTTGATCTCGGCGACAAGGTCGATATCATTTTTGACCTGACCGGCAATGCCGAGCTGCGCCAGAAACTGCGCACGCGTATGCAGGAGACCGGCAACCGCCATACCGTGATCGCGCCGGAAATCTTTGCGCACCTGCTGTGGAATTTCTTCGGCGAAGAAACCCCCCTGCCTGCCAACGCCAGAACTGGTTACTGAAACACTTCATTAACCTGTCGCGGGCACTTCCGGCCGGGGATGCAACCATCCGCTGGCCCTGAAGTGCCCGTTTTTCTTCATTGCCCCGCTTTGCGATCCATGTTTGACTGCTTCAGGGGTTCCTTTATAAACCCCTCTTGAAACAGGGGAAATCCGCTCCCATGTAGTCTCCAGTTTTTATCATCAACCGGAGAACGAGCACCATGACTGTTGAAGCACACAAGGAAACCCTGGGCTTTCAGGCCGAAGTCAAGCAGCTGCTGAAGCTGATGATCCACTCCCTGTACAGCAACAAGGAGATTTTCCTGCGCGAGCTGATTTCCAACGCCTCCGATGCGTCGGACAAGCTGCGCTTCGAGGCGCTGTCCGACGACGCATTGTGGGAAACCGATCCCGATCTGAAAATCCGCGTGAGCTTCGACAAGGCCGCGCGCACCGTCACCATTGCCGACAACGGCATCGGCATGAACCGCCAGGAAGTGATCGAGCACATCGGCATCATCGCCAAATCCGGCACGCGCCAGTTCTTCGAGGCGCTCACCGGCGACCAGGCCCGCGATGCGCACCTGATCGGCCAGTTCGGCGTGGGTTTCTATTCCGCCTTCATCGTCGCCGACAAGGTGACCCTGATCACCCGCCGCGCCGGTCTGGGCGCAGAGCATGGCGTGAAGTGGGAATCGGCCGGAGAGGGCGATTACACCCTGGAGACCGTGGACAAGTCCGGCCGCGGCACCGAGGTGATCCTGCACCTGCGCGAGGGCGAGGAAGAGCTGCTCTCCAGCTGGCAGCTCAAATCCATCATCCGCAAGTATTCCGACCACATCACCCTGCCCATCATGATGAACAAGGAAGAGTGGGACGAGGAGAAGAAGGAATCCGTGGTCAAGGATGAGCTGGAAGCCGCCAACCAGGCTTCGGCCCTGTGGGCGCGCCCCAAGAGCGAAATCACCCAGGAACAGTACGACGAATTCTACAAGCACGTGGCGCACGACTTTGAAGCGCCGCTGGCCCACGTCCACGCCAAGGTGGAAGGCCGGCAGGAATACACCCAGCTGCTCTACATCCCGGCACGCGCGCCGTTCGACTTGTGGGACCGCGAGCAGCGCCACGGCATCAAGCTGTATGTGCGCCGCGTCTTTATCATGGACGACGCCAAGCAGCTCATGCCCCACTATCTGCGCTTCGTGCGCGGGGTGATCGACTCCAGCAACCTGCCGCTCAATGTTTCGCGCGAGATCCTGCAGGAAAGCAAGGATATCGAGGCGATTCGCGGCGGTTCGGTGAAGAAGGTGCTGGGGATGCTGGAAGAGCTGGCCGAGAACCAGGCCGAGAAATACGCGAACTTCTGGAAGGAATTCGGCCGCGTGATCAAGGAAGGCGTGGGCGAGGATTTCGCCAACAAGGAGCGCATCGCCAAACTGGTCCGCTTCGCTTCCACCCATGCCGATAATGAGGAACAGACGGTATCGCTGGCCGACTACCTCTGCCGCATGAAGGAAGGGCAGGACAAGATCTACTACGTCACCGCCGACACTTTCGCCGCTGCCAAAAACAGCCCGCACCTCGAATTCTTCCGCGCCAAAAACGTGGAAGTGCTGTTGCTGTCGGATCGCGTGGATGAGTGGATGATCTCCCACCTGACCGAATTCGATGGCAAGAAACTGCAATCCGTGGCCAAGGGCGACCTCGATCTCGACAAGCTGGCGGGCGAGGAAGAGAAAAAGGAGCAGGAGCAGGAAGCCGACGCCTTCAAAGGTCTGGCCGGGAAGATCAAGGAAGCCCTGGCCGACAGGGTCAATGAAGTACGCGTCACGCATCGTCTGACGTCGTCCCCGGCCTGTCTGGTGGCGGGCGAGCACGACATGAGCGGCAACCTCGAGCGCCTCCTGAAAGCGGCCGGCCAGAACGTGCCGATGTCCAAGCCTATCCTGGAGATCAATCCCAAGCACGCGCTGGTGCAGCGCCTCAAGGACCAGGCCGACAGCGAAAAATTCGGCGACTGGAGCCACATCCTGTTCGACCAGGCCCTGCTCGCCGAGGGCGGGCAACTGGAAGACCCAGCCAGCTTCGTGCGGCGTTTGAACGAGCTGTGGGTGACGATGTAAGCATCTTGCTTGAAATGAAAAGGGCGCTTCGGCGCCCTTTCTTTATGGGGTTGCCGGGATAGGGGCTGGTTGTTGACAAGGCAAATTGGCGTATGTTAAGTTAGTAATCGATTACTCACTTTGTTTCAGGAATCAGGATGCCCGGCATCAAACACCCCCGTAATACGATCTTGAATTTACTCGCCACTTCCTGCCTGCTGTTCCTGGTAAGCGGCGCACTTGCCGCCGATCCGCTCGCCCTGGCGACGGCATTCGCCTTCGCGGCTTTCGGCATGCACATCTATTCCGGCGGCGCCTACGAGCCGCGCACGGTGATCGCCATGAGCCTGCGAACGCTGGTATGGGTGACAATCGCAGCCATTGCCTGGCGCCGGTTGGCGCGGCGTCTGGCGTGATGCCATGCAGGCCTCCATTCACGAGGCTTCTGCCGGCAAGGCAGTGGCGGGGGAAAGCCGCGTGGGCACTCACGCTGTTTTTCCACATTGTGCCGGCCATCGCGCAAGCCGCCAATGAAGATACCTCCAGCATCAGGGGTTGCATGGCGGATGAGGTCGCCAGATTCCGCGGGGGAACCGCAAGACTGGAGAACGATCTTTTTACCGGGACCGACCAAAATTACACTAGCGGCGTGGCATTCAGCGCTGTTTCGCACGACATCGCCGGCAGGCTTCGAACCGAGTGCCTGCCTACACCGGTACGACTGCATGCGGAACTCATCAAGTTTCTGAACCCCGGTTTTTGGTCCGATGCGGAAAACTCCGCGCATACGCAAAACGTGGTGGTGAAATTTGGCCAATCCATGTTCACACCGCAAGATCCTGCCAGGACCGATCTGGTCATTGATGATCGGCCCTACGCGGGCTTGCTGTACGTGGGCATGTCGTGGAACCGCCGGAAACATGAGCCGCAAGGCAATTCGGAAATACTCGATACACGCGAGATCACCCTGGGCGTCATCGGCCCGTTGTCTCTCGCGGAGCAGTCGCAAAATTGGGTTCACGATGCGATCGGTGCCGACAGGTTTCTCGGTTGGCAACATCAGTTGAAGAATGAGCCTGCGCTGCAATTGGCCATGGATCGAAAATTCAAGGACTATCGCGGAACGGGCGCGATCACGCCCGGTTTCTCTGCCGATTCGATCCGCTCACTGGGGTTGCGGCTAGGCAACATCGAAACCTCCGCCTCCCTGGGCATCGAAGGGCGTATCGGCTGGAATCTGCCGAACGACTTCGGCACCTATCCGATCAGACCCGGCGCCGAAAATCGTCCGCCATCCGCCGACGCCGTTCATCGCAGCTCAGGCGATGCCCTTTCGTCGGTCGCCAGGCCGCGACCAGGTGTTCACCTCTTCGGGATGATGGAAACAAAGCTCGTCGCGCATGACTTTTCGCTCGACGGCAACCTCTTCCGGTCAAGCCACAGCGTCACCCGCCGGCCATGGGTTGCCCATGCTGCTGTCGGGGTCAGCGCTCATGGCCTGGTGGCTGGACACGGCGTCAAGTTGGCCGTGATGCGAGTTTACCGTTCGCGGGAATTCGAGGAGCAGGGGCCAAACCAGGCTTATGGCTCTGTCGCGCTGAGCATTGACTTCTAAAAACGCATTGCACGCCACAGAGAACACAGAGAGCAGAGAGAGCAGAGAGAAGACAGGGGCTTGCCCACGTTTGCCAGCCTCACCCGCCGGGTGAGCCACAAACAGGATGTAACATGCCAATTTCTCGCTGTGAACTCTGTGTTCTCTTTGGCTATCTGCCATCTCTTCTCCCCTTTGCTTGATTGACGCCCCAATAACGTCAATTTCCCGAACTGGAGCAAAACGTCCGCTATCCGATTTACAGCAGTATCAAGTATTCGAATGATTATTTTCACGTGTCGTATTTGGCTGGAATATTATTCCAATGAAAACATGTTGTTACAATTAGATAAATAACACTAATAACTATTGACAAATCATATTTACGCATATAAAGTAAGTAATAGATCACTTACTTATATCAGGCAGGAAGCAAAATTCAGGATGAATCCGATTATGAAACCCTTGTCACGGTTGCTGCTGTTCACCTTCTTTCTTTCCGCCGGGAAAGCGGCTTTTGCTGCGGATCCGCTGTCCTTGTGGGAGGCGATGGAACGAGCCGCGCAATCCAACCCGGCAATCAAAAGCCAGCAGGTCGAGGTCAGCAGGCAAACGCTGGAGCAGGGCGTCGCCCGCAGCCAGCATCTGCCCAAGGTCGACCTGAACGCGGCTTACACCCGCTATGCCTACCCCACCTTCGTTACGCCGATCCGCGAGGCTGGCGTCTTCCCGCCGATGGACAGGGATATCGCCAATCTCGGCCTGGCACTGACTTTGCCCCTTTACAGTGGCGGCAAGCTGGTGGCCGGCGAGGCGCTGGCCGCGCATAACCGCGAGGCTTCCGTTCAGGCATTGCGCGCCGGCGGGCAGGACTTGCTGTTCAATGTCGCCGCCACCTACACCAAGGCGCTGCATTTCCGCCAACTCGGAAAAGTGCTGGATGCCCGCATCAGGGCACTGCAGCAGGAGGAAAAAGACATCGGATTGCGTATCCAGGAGGGGCGCGCCGCCCGGCTTGAATTGATCCGGCTCCAGACTCAGCTGTCCCAGGCGCGCTACGACAAGGTGTCCGTCACGCAGGGAGAGAAAGATGCGTTGTCGCTGCTGGCCTCCTTGCTGGGTGAGAGCGGTCCGGCACCGATTCTGTCCGAGCTGGGCGCAACCGCCCCGGTTCTGCCGGTTTCGGCCGAAGAGGCGAAGGGCCGCGCCTTGCAGCAGCGCCCGGATATTCTCAGGCTCGATGCCATGGGCCGCGCGGCACAGCAAAAAACCGCCATTGCCCGCGGCGACCGGCTGCCGCAAATCAATCTGGTGGCCAAGGCGCAGGAAAGCGCCGGCGGCGACTGGAAAGGCTACGACGACTGGCAGATGGGCGTGCAGTTGTCCCTGCCCGTGTTCGATGGCGGCATCCGCAAGCGCCGGGTGGAACAGGCGGGTCTTGAACAGCGGCAAAACGCCCTGCAGCAGGAAGACGCACGCAACCGGATCGCCAGCGAGGTCGAACAGGCTTTCGGCGCTCTGACCGAATCCCGCGCCCGGCTGGAAGCGGCCACCCAGGGCGAAAGCGAAGCCAGCGAAGCGCTGCGCATCGAAACCCTGCGCTACCACGGCGGGGAGAACACCATCACCGACCTGCTCGGCGCCGAATCCGCCCTCTGGGCCGCCATTGCGAGCCGGCTCCAGGCGGGGTACGACATCAGCGTGAGCCAGGCACGGCTGCTGCGCGCCATCGGCGAGCTCGATCCAGACAGCTTCAGGCCGCCGGCCGCGGGCAAAAAATCGGGTGCGGAGCATTCTTTGTCCGGCATTGACCCGCATACCCTCACCCAATACCTCTCATGGCACTGCGGCGGCATGGACTGCGGCGGCGAGCCGATCAACCGGAACGCGAACGTCGGCATTTCACCCCGTCAAAGGCTCACCGCAACGGGTCTTCCGGGGCACTCTACCCAGCAAGGAGCAAGGCTATGAATAAAAAGATTGTAATCGTCGGCATCCTCGCCGCAGGCATCGGCGCCGCCGTGTTGTGGAAGCTTGCGCCCTGGGAAGCACCGCCGGATAACGGCACGGTATTCGCTTCGGGCACGATGGATGCCACCGAAATCGCCGTCTCCTTCCGCATGCCCGGCATCCTGCACAGCCGGCCGGTGGAGGAAGGCAGCCACGTCAAGCCGGGCGAGCTGCTGGCCGCCCTCGACGAGCGCGAATCTGTCGCTCGGCTGCATCAGGCGGAATCCGCACAACAGGCCGCCCAGGCGCGTCTGAAAGATCTGGAGCAGGGCTACCGCCCGCAGGAAATCGCCGAGGCGCGCGCCCAGGTCGAACAGGCGCGCGCCAACCTGGCCAACCTGGAAGAGGAAGCCCGGCGTTCCGAAGCGCTCTTTCTTGGCGGTGCCGCCAGTGAGCAGCGGCGCGACAGGGACCGCACCGCCGCCGCCGTGTCGGCCCAGCAGCTAAATGCCACGCAGGAGCGGCTCAAGCTGCTGCAAAGCGGCTATCGCCCCGAGACCATCAACGCCGCACGCGCGCAACTCGACGAAGCGCAGGCGGCTGTCGAGGCCGCCAGTGTCGCCCGTGAAGATTTGCAGGTAAAAAGTCCGGTCGATGGCGTGGTCACCCGCAAGCATGCCGAAGTGGGCGAAACCCTGGGTGCCGGGCGCCCGGTAGTGACGGTTACCGATATTTCCAGGCCCTGGGTACGGGTCTACATTCCTGAAAACCAGATCGGCAAGGTGCGTCTGGGCGCCGCCGCCAAGATCAAGGTTGACACTTTTCCCAACCGGGAATTCGATGGCCGCGTGAGCTATGTCTCGTCCCAGGCGGAGTTCACCCCCAAGAACGTGCAGACCCAGGAAGAACGGGTGAAACTGGTATTCGCGGTGAACGTGACCCTGGACAACCGCGACGGCACGCTCAAGCCCGGCATGCCGGCTGATGTTTATATTGCGGCTGAGGGTGGGGCAGCCCAGTGATTTCAGCAGCCATCCTCTTCGATCATGACAGGCAGATATTGCAGCGTCTGGAGCGGCGCGACCGCAATATGCTGCTGCTCTACTTGATTTCTGGCACAGTGATAGTGGTGGTGGGTGAGGCAGCAGCTTTTTATCTGGACATGGCTGATCGTTTCGGATTCATGCCTCTGCTGGTGCGCGGCATCGTTATTCTGCTGCTCAGCACGGCGTTGTGGGCAGCCTTGCTGCGCGCCAACCGGCGCCTGGTGACTGGACTGATGAACGAAAAGCGGCAGGGCTATGAATCGGTCCTGCTCGCCTACGACAGTGCCATCGCGCTCAAGGACGCCTACACTGGCGGCCACGGGCGCCGGGTGGCGCGCTACTCCCGCCTGATCGCGGAGGCCATGGGCCTGCCGGAAGCCGAGGTGGATGCGGTTAGCGAGGCAGCACTGCTGCACGATCTGGGCAAGATCGGTATTCCCGACCGCTTCCTGACGAAAACCAGCCGGCTTACGATCGAAGAATTTGCCGAAGTGCAGAAACACCCAGCCGCTGCGGCGGACATTCTGCATGCTATTCCATCCTTGCGCCGCCACGCCATGGCTGTGCGCCATCACCACGAGCGCTTCAACGGCAGCGGTTATCCGGACGGACTGCGCGGCACGGACATCCCCCTCGCGGCGCGCATCATTGCCGTTGCAGACGCCTTCGACGCACTGAGCAGCAACCGCAGCTATCGCCGTGCTACCACGCTTAACAAGGCGCTGGATGAAATTTCCCAGGTGGCGGGCAGCCACTTTGACCCGGAAATCGTGGCGGTGATCAGACAGAACCCTGTGCGTGAAGCCCTGTTCGCGGCGCACGGAGAAATGCCATGAACGATATCGCCATTCAGGTCAGCGGCCTTGGCCGCGTCTTCGGTGACATGTGGGCGGTGCGCGGGCTCGACCTGGAAGTGAGGCGCGGCGAAATCTTTGGCCTGGTCGGCCCGGACGGCGCCGGCAAGACCACCACCATGCGCCTGCTGACCGGCATTCTCGCCGCCAGCGAAGGCAGTGCGACAGTGGCAGGTTTTCCCATCCAGGGCGGCGAGGAAGAGATCAAATCCCGAATCAGCTATATGTCGCAACGCTTCGGCCTGTATGGCGACCTTTCCGTGGAAGAGAACCTGCGTTTCTACGCCGACCTGTACGAAGTTTCGCGGCGCGAACGCGAGCCGCTGGAAGAGCGCCTGCTTGGCTTCTCCAACCTGACCCCGTTCAGAAAACGTCTGGCGCGCGACCTTTCCGGTGGCATGAAACAGAAACTCGGCCTGGCCTGCGCCCTGATCCACAAGCCGGAAATCCTGTTCCTCGACGAACCCACCAATGGCGTCGATCCGGTATCGCGGCGCGATTTCTGGCGCATTCTCTACGCCATGCTCAAGGAAGGGGTGACGATCTTCGTCTCCACCGCCTACCTTGACGAAGCGGAGCGCTGCACCCGTGTCGGCCTGATGCACCAGGGTCGCCTGATCCAGTGCGACACGCCGCAAAAACTCAAGGAAGGCATTCCCGGCCTGCTGCTGGAACTGGAAACCGGGCAACCTCGCGTCGCACGGGAGGCTCTCGCCACCCGGCTGGGCTCCAATCGCGTCAGCCTGTTCGGCGGCAAGTTACACCTCTACGCCGCAGACAAGGGGGAGGTGGAGCAGGCCCGCACCGTGTTGCGCGAGGCCAACATCTCCGTACTGGGCGAAAACACCATCACCCCGTCGCTGGAGGACGTCTTCATTTATCAGCTTACGCGAAACAAAGAGGAGGCGACGGCATGAGCGCGGAATCCGCCGTGGAAGTGCGCGACCTGACCCGGGTGTTCGGCGATTTCGTTGCCGTCGACCGTATCTCGCTCACCGTGGAAAAGGGCCAGGTGTTCGGCTTTCTCGGGCCCAACGGCGCGGGCAAATCCACCACCATCCGCATGTTGTGCGGCCTGCTTTTGCCCAGTTCAGGCTCGGGCCGGGTAGCTGGCTTCGACGTCATGACCGAGTCCGAAACCATCAAGCGCCACATCGGCTACATGTCGCAGAAATTCTCTCTCTACGACGACCTCAGCGTGGAGGAGAACATCGACTTCTACACCGGCATCTACAACGTGCCCAGGGCCAAACGCAAGGCGCGTAAGGACTGGGTGCTGGAGATGGCGGGTCTCACGGACAAGCGCAACAACCGCACCAGCTCGCTGGCCGGCGGCTGGAAACAGCGCCTGGCCTTGGGCTGCGCGGTGCTGCACGAACCGCAGATACTGTTTCTCGACGAGCCGACCTCGGGCGTGGACCCACTCTCACGGCGCCAGTTCTGGGACCTGATCGCACAGATGTCGCATGGTGGCACCACCGTTTTCGTCACCACCCACTACATGGAGGAGGCCGAATACTGCGATGAGCTGGCGCTGATTTACCACGGCAAAATGATCGCCAAGGGTAAACCCGCCGAGCTCAAGACACTGATACCCGAGGACATTCTGGAAATTCGCGTCGAACGCCCATTCGATGCGCTGGAACAACTGGAAGGTTCGAAGCTGACACAGGAGGTCGCCCTGTTCGGCGACGCTCTGCACGCAGTGGTCAGCGATGCGGCCACTGCAACCGTAGCACTGAACGACTTCCTTGTGCAGCAAGGCTTCGCCGTGCAGGGCATCAAACAGGTTGCCCCCTCGATGGAAGACGTGTTCGTTTCCCTGATCGAACTCGATGACCGGCAGCGCGAGCAAGGAGAAAAAACATGAAAAAATCCAGGTTTTCCTGGATCCGGCTTTGGGCGCTGGTGAAAAAGGAATTCATCCATATCATCCGCGACCCGCGCTCCCTGGCGATGGCCTTCCTGATGCCGCTGATCTTGCTGGTCCTGTTCGGCTACGCCATCACCATGGATATCAAGACGCTCAACCTCGTCGTCTACGATCAGGACAAGAGCGCTGCCAGCCGCAATTACCTGGAAGGCTTCCCCGCCTCCAGCTACTTCAGCGTGGTGGCGGTAGTGGAAAACTACACTGGCGCGCGCGCGCTGCTCGACCAGGGCAAGGCACATCTGGCGCTGGTGATTCCGCCGCACTTCGCGCGCGACCTGGAGCAAGGCCGGACCACACAAGTACAACTGCTTGCCGACGGTTCGGACGCCAATACCGCGACCATTGCCATGGGCTATGCCGAAGCCATCACCAACCGCTACAGCACGACGCACCTGGGAACCAAAATCGAGCTCGCCGTGGATAACCGTCTGCGCGTCTGGTACAACCCCGAGCTCAAAAGCCGCTGGTTCATCATCCCCGGGCTGATCGCGGTAATCATGACGGTCATTACCGCGCTGCTCACCTCGCTCACCGTCTCGCGCGAGTGGGAGAGCGGCACCATGGAACAGTTGATCGCCACGCCGGTGCAGCCGATCGAGCTCTTTCTCGGCAAGATGGCACCCTACTTTGTGATCGGCGTGCTGGACGTGCTGTTCTCGGTGGCGATGGGGGTATGGGTGTTCGATGTGCCGCTCCGGGGCAGCTTTCTCTTTCTGCTCGGCGTCACCGCGATGTTCCTGGTAGGCGGCCTGAGTCTTGGCATCATGGTTTCCACCATCGCCAAATCGCAACTGGTGGCGAGCCAGCTGGCGATGGTGGTCACCTTCCTGCCGGCTTTCCTGCTCTCCGGCTTTCTTTACTCCATCGACAATATGCCGAACTTCCTGCAAGTGGTCACCCACGTGGTGCAGGCGCGCTATTTCGTCGAGGTGCTGAAGAACATCTTTCTCAAGGCCAGCCCCCCCGCTTATGTGGCGGGCGACCTGATCTTCCTTGGACTGTTCGCAGTGGTGGTGTTCGCCGTCGCCCTCGGCAAGTTCCGTAAAAAACTGGCCTGACGGGGAACATTATGTGGGAAAGAATCTATCGCATGCTGGTGAAGGAATTCATCCAGGTGCTACGCGACCCGCGCATGAAGGCGCTGATCTTCGTCATGCCGGTGATCCAGCTGATCATGTTCGGTTATGCCGTGACTACCGACGTGGACCACATCAAAACCGCGGTGTGCGACCTCGACAAGAGCCCGCAGAGCCGCGCCTTGATCGAGCGCTTCACGGCCTCCGGCTATTTCACCGTGGTGGACAATACCAACAATCCACAAAGACTGGGCGAACTGCTCGACCGCGGCAAGGCGACCATCGGCATCCAGATCAACCGTGGCTTCGCCGACGATCTGAAATCCGGCCGCCAGGCAGTGATCCAGACGATAGTCGACGGTACCGATTCGAATACCGGCACGGTGGCGATGGACTATGCCCAGCGCATCACCCAGGAATTCTCCAAGGCGCGATCTGCCCCGGTAGAACTGACCCAACTGGCGCAGGAACAGACCAACCCCATCGAGCTGCGCTCGCGCGCCTGGTTCAACCCCGACCTGAAAAGCCGCTATTTCAACGTCCCCGGCGTGATCGCCGTGGTGGTGCTGCTGATCTCCCTGCTGCTCACCGCCATGGCGATCGTGCGTGAGCGTGAGATCGGCACCATGGAGCAATTGATGGTGACGCCGATCCGGCCATTTGAACTGATTCTCGGCAAGACCCTGCCGTTCGTGCTGATCAGCTTCATCGACGTGCTGGTGGTCACCTTTATCGGGATCAACTGGTTCCACGTGCCGATCCACGGCAGCCTGGGGCTGCTGCTGTTCGGCGCCGGGCTGTACCTGATGTCCACCATCGGTATTGGATTGTTCATCTCCACCATTTCACAGACCCAGCAGCAGGCGCTGATGTCGTCGTTTTTCTTCTACCTGCCCGCTGTGCTGCTGTCCGGCTTCATGTTCCCGATCTCGAACATGCCGGAACCGGCCCAGTGGCTCACCTATCTCAACCCGCTGCGCTACTTCCTGGTTATCATCCGGGATATTTTCCTCAAGGGCAGCGGCTGGGAAATCCTGTGGCCCCAGTTCGCCGCCCTGGCGGTGCTGGGAACGGCACTTTTGCTCATCAGTTCGCTTCGATTCAAGAAAAGGATGGTCTGACATGAAACAACCCCGCAAGATGATCTTCAATCTCCTCGCCTCTTCCTGCCTGCTCCTCGCCGCAAGCGGCGCACACGCCGCCGAGCCGCTTGCCCTGCAGAAGATCATGAAGGACCTGGGCAAGAACATGCAGCTCATCACTGGCGGGATTTCGCGCGGAGACTGGGAGCTGGTGGAAAAAACCGCGCCACTGATCGCTGATCATCCCAAGCCGCCCTTCGGCGAAAAACTGCGTATCCTGGCTTTTGTTGGCACCAACATGGACAAATACAAGGACTATGACGGCGAAACCCACGACCAGGCGCAGGCGGTAGGCAAGGCAGCCAAGGCCAAGGACGGCCCCGGCGTCATCCTTGCCTTCCAGAAGCTCCAGACCAGTTGCTACAACTGCCACAGCGAATTCCGCAAACCGTTCGTCGAGCATTTCTACGGCAAGAAAAACGCCGTTCAGTGACCGGTTATTACATTAACAATACAGGAGTCATTTCATGAGCACCCCCACACAACAACGCGGATTACAGACCTGGGCGATTTCCCTGGTTGCGGTCGCTTTCGGCCTGCTGACCATCAAGGAAGGCGGCACCATCCTGTTCGGCGGCGAGGCGGCGCGCGCCGCGGCCGGCAACTATGTGCCATTCGTGCTGTGGTTTAATTTTTTGGCGGGCTTCGCCTATGTCGTTGCGGGCATCGGGCTGTGGCTGAGGCAAAGCTGGGCAGTAGGGCTGGCCATTGCTATCGTGATAGCGACAGTATTTACTTTCGCGGCTTTCGGCGTGCATATACTTTCCGGCGGCGCCTTCGAGCCGCGCACGGTGGTTGCCATGAGCCTGCGCACGCTGGTGTGGGTCACGATTGCGGCCATTGCCTGGCGCGGGCTGGTGCGCGCAAAAGCAGCCTGAAAAAAAGGAGGCCCGTTATGGATGTAAACAGGCACTTCAGCACGGTGCTCTGGATCGGACTGGCATTGGCCGGCTGTGCCAGCCCTTCGCTGGCGTCTGCCGCCGACACAACCCCGCCGGCCCTTGCTGCGGAAAGACCATCAAGAACGGATTTTTCCGGTCATTGGATTCTCAACGCCAAAGCCAGCGATGATCCGCAGGAAAAGGCCAAGGAAGCCATGAAAGCGATGCAGCAGGAAAAGGGGGGCGGGCGCGGCATGGGTGGTCAGGGACGTGGCGGCGGCATGGGTGGTGGCGGCATGGGTGGCGGGCATCAGGGCCGCGGACCATCAGGCGGAATGAGTGGGCGCGGCGAGATGCCGTCCCGGGAATTGAGCACGCTCATGGCCCCTTCAGAAAAACTCGATATCACCCATGAAGATCCGATGCTGCTGATCACTGACGAGAACGATCAGCGCCAGCGGCTTTTTACCGACCTTCGCGGCGCCAGCGTTTCCGCCAGCGGCGGTTTGCAGCAGCGTGTCAGCTTCGCTGGCTGGGAAGGCGCTACGCTGGTGGTCGAGACCACGATGGCCGGTGGCTCCAGACTGGTCCAGAATTACCAGATCGACTCAGCAACAGGCCAGCTCATGATTGTTGCAGCAGCCAACCTGCCGGACAAAAAAGCAGTTTCGTATCGTCTTGTTTACGATCGGCTGAAACCTGGGGTGGATGCTGGGAGATAGTAGCGGCAAATGCTACCCATACCAGAAGATCCTGTGGAGACGGCAATGACTGAACGCGAATATGCAGGCAGCACCATTATCACGGTCAATACCGGAAGTTCATCCGTGCGGCTGGCCGCGTTCGCTTGCGACGAAGGGCGGGCATTGTCAGCACTGGCAACCGAGCATCATGCATTGGCCGGCGAGGGTGCGCTGGAGGTGCTGCAACGCTTCGTGGGTGCGAATGTGCCTGGCGGCGTGGCAGCGGTTGCGCATCGTGTGGTGCATGGTGGCCGGCAGCTGGTGAAATCCTGTCTGCTGGACGAGGCGGCCGAGCATGAGATCACGCGTCTCGCACCGCTTGCGCCCTTGCACAATCCGACGGCATTGCACTGGATTGGCGCTGCACGTTCGATGTTGGGAGATACGCCGCAGGTTGGGGTATTCGATACAGCGTTCTATACAAATCTGCCCGAGGTGGCAAGAACCTACGCCATTCCCCGGGCGCTGGCGGATCGACACGAGATCCGGCGCTATGGATTCCACGGCTTGGCGCACCAGGCAATGTGGCGGCGATGGCAGGCATTAAATCCGGACCGGGCGCTCAAAACCCGGATCATTTCATTGCAACTCGGTGCTGGCTGCTCGGTCACGGCAATTGAGGATGGCCTGCCGAAGGACACCTCCATGGGATTTTCGCCCTTGGAGGGTCTGGTCATGGCCACCCGCTCTGGGGATGTCGATCCGGGCTTGATCAGTTTTCTGCAGCGTGTGGAGCACTGGTCGCCCGAGGATGTCGATCGCGTGTTGAGCGCCGAATCCGGATTGTTAGGCCTCTCAGGCAGCAGTGGCGATATGCGCGAACTGCTGCGCGCGGAGGATCCGCATGCGCGTCTTGCAGTTGACCTCTATACCTACCGTGTTCGCAAGTACATCGGTGCTTACCTGACGGTGCTGGGCGGCGCCGATGCCATCGTGTTCGGCGGCGGTGTGGGCGAACACGCCCCGGCTGTGCGTGCGGCGATATTGAAGAACATGGAATGGGCCGGCGTGCGCCTGGATGCTGGTGCAAATGAAACGACCGTGGCGAAGGCGGGTCGAATCAGCCACCCTGACAGCAAAATCGAGGTCTGGGTGATCCCCGTGGACGAGCAGCAAATCCTGGCGCAGGAGGCGCTGGCGGTGATCACCCGCTAATGTAGCGCATGACAAAAGGAGTACAAGGATGAACTCTGAAGCGAGAGATCAGCAACAAGCCAGGCCCGCCAGCACAAAGCCGGATGGTCCCCTGTCTGCAACTGAACTGGGCAAGATGAATGCCTACTGGCGCGCAGCGAACTATCTGTCGGTGGGCCAGATTTACCTGCTGGACAATCCGCTGCTCAGGTCGCCGCTCAAGCTCGAGCACATCAAGCCGCGGCTGCTCGGCCATTGGGGTACGACGCCGGGGCTGAATTTCATCTACGTCCACCTCAACCGCATGATCAAGGCGCACGACCTCAACATGATTTACATTGCAGGCCCTGGCCATGGCGGCCCGGGCCTGGTCGCCAACACCTGGCTGGAAGGCACCTACAGCGAGGTTTATTCCAATATCCCGCAGAGCGCCGAAGGCATGAAGAAACTGTTCCGGCAGTTTTCGTTTCCCGGCGGCGTGCCGAGCCACGTGGCGCCGGAGACGCCCGGCTCGATCCATGAGGGGGGCGAGTTGGGCTACTCGTTATCGCATGCCTACGGTGCGGTGTTCGACAACCCGGATTTGATCGCCGCCTGCGTGGTCGGCGATGGCGAGGCCGAAACCGGCCCGCTGGCGGCTGCATGGCATTCCAACAAGTTCCTGAACCCGGCGCGTGACGGCGCGGTGCTGCCGATCCTGCATCTCAACGGTTACAAGATCGCCAACCCCACGCTGCTCGCGCGTATACCGCACAGAGAGTTGGAGAGCCTGTTCATCGGCTACGGCTACAAGCCGTATTTCGTGGAGGGATCCGACCCGGCGCTGATGCATCAGCAGATGGCCGCGATTCTGGACACGGCCATTGCCGACATTCAGGCCATCCAGCAAGACGCGCGTGCCAATGGCGTCAAGACGCGCCCGAACTGGCCGATGATCATTCTGCGCAGCCCCAAGGGATGGACCGGGCCGAAGGAAGTCGACGGCAAGCAGACCGAGGGTTCGTGGCGCTCCCACCAGGTGCCATTTGGCGAGATGACGAACCCGGCGCATCTCGGGCTGCTCGAGCAGTGGATGAAGAGTTACCGGCCCGATGAACTGTTTGAGGAAAATGGCGCGCTGAACGCCGAGCTTGCCGCTCTGGCGCCGGTAGGCATACGGCGCATGGGCGCCAACCCGCATGCCAACGGCGGCCTTTTGCTCAAGGATCTCAAGTTGCCGGACATCCGGGATTACGCGCTCAAGGTGCCCAGCCCCGGTGCGGTGCCGGGCGAAGCGACCCGCGCCATGGGCGTGTACCTGCGCGACGTGATGAAATCCAACCTCGATGCGTGCAACTTCCGCGTCATGGGGCCGGACGAGACGGCGTCGAACCGGCTCGGTGCGTTGTTCGAGGTGACCGGGCGGGCATGGGTGGCCGAACACTTGCCGCAAGATGATCATCTTGCGGCCGATGGCCGGGTGATGGAAATTCTGAGCGAACATACGTGCCAGGGCTGGCTCGAGGGCTACCTCCTGACCGGCCGCCACGGATTGTTTTCCTGTTACGAGGCGTTCATCCATATCATCGACTCGATGTTCAATCAGCATGCCAAGTGGCTCAAGGTGTGCCGCGAAATACCCTGGCGCCGCCCCATCGCCTCGCTCAACATCCTGCTGACTTCACATGTGTGGCGGCAGGATCACAACGGCTTTTCGCATCAGGACCCGGGGTTTATCGATCACGTGGTCAACAAGAAGGCCGATATCGTCCGGGTGTACCTGCCGCCGGATGCCAACACCCTGCTCTGCGTCACCGAGCAGTGTCTGAAGAGCCGCAATCTGGTGAACGTCATTGTGGCCGGCAAGCAGCCGCAGCTTCAGTGGCTGGATATGGAGAGCGCGACCCGGCACTGTGCCGCCGGTATCGGCATCTGGGGGTGGGCGAGCAACGACCAGGGCGGCGAACCGGACGTGGTGCTGGCGGCGGCAGGCGATGTGCCCACGCTGGAAATGCTGGCGGCCATCGATATCCTGCGGCAGCACGCCCCCGAGCTGAAAATCCGCTTTATCAATGTGGTGGACCTGATGACCCTGCAGCCGAAGGAAGAGCATCCGCACGGACTGTCGGACAAGGACTTCGATACGCTGTTTACCACCGACAAGCCGATCATCTTCGCCTATCACGGTTATCCGTGGCTGATCCATCGCCTGAGCTACCGGCGGACCAACCACAGGAACCTGCATGTGCGTGGCTACAAGGAAGAAGGCGCGACCACCACGCCCTTCGACATGGTGGTGCGTAACGATCTCGACCGCTTTCATCTGGTGGCGGACGTGATCGACCGCGTGCCGACGCTGGGTTACCGTGCAGCGCATCTCAAGCAGGCGATGCGCAACAAGCGCATCGAACATCGCGAGTACATCACCAGCCATGGCGAGGACATGCCCGAGATACGCGAATGGCAGTGGAAGGCGAAGTAATGTGTGGCAACACGACAAGGAGAACATGATGACGGACAATTCACTATTGAAGCTGCGCACCCTCGGGCAAAGTATCTGGCTCGATTATATCCAGCGCGGAATGCTCGACAACGGCGAGATCACCCGCATGATCGAGGCCGATGGCCTGGCCGGAATGACCTCCAATCCCGCCATTTTTGAAAAGGCGATTACCGGGCGTCATGACTACGATGCGGCCATTGCGAGCCTGGTCCGCACGGGAGCGAGTGCGCGTGATCTCTACGACAACCTGACCCGCGACGATGTGGGCCATGCTGCGGACCTGCTGTTGCCGGTGTATGAGAAATCAGGGGGGCGCGATGGTTATGTGAGCATCGAGGTATCCCCGCATTTTGCGCATGACTGCGATGCCACGGTCAAGGAGGCGCACGAGCTGTGGGCGCAGCTCGCCCGGCCGAATGTCATGATCAAGGTGCCGGGTACGCGTGCCGGTCTGCCGGCGATTCAGGCGCTGCTTGCCGCCGGCGTGAACGTGAATGTCACGCTGCTGTTCGGGTTGCAGCGCTACCGCGAAGTGACTGACGCATTTGTGCGCGGACTGGAACAGCGCGCCGCCACTGGCGCGCCGCTCGATCAGGTCGCATCGGTGGCCAGTTTTTTCCTGAGCCGTATCGATACGCTCGTGGACCAGCGTCTCGATGTCCTATCCCCGCCGGATACCGGCACTTCGCGCCACCCTTTGCGCGGCGCGGCGGCGATTGCCAGCGCGCGCCTCGCGTATCAGCATTACAAACAATGGACAGCCGGGGTGCGCTGGCAGGCGCTGGCGGCACAGGGCGCGCGCAGTCAGCGCCTGCTGTGGGCCAGCACCGGCACCAAGGATCCGGACTATAGCGACGTGAAATACGTCGAGGCGCTGATCGGGCCGGACACCGTCAACACCCTGCCGCCAGACACCCTGGCCGCATATCGCGACCACGGTCGCCCGGCGCTGCGCCTGGAAGAAGACCTGACAGCGGCGCACGAATTGCCGGTGCAGCTTGCGGGCCTGGGGATCGACCTCGAACAGGTGAGCGATGAACTTGAGGCCGACGGCGTGAAAAAATTCATCGCCCCGTTCGACAAGCTGCTGGCTGCGCTGGAGCAGCGCCGCATCGAGCTTTTGGGTTGAGACCGCACGAAACGGGCCAGGCAGAAGCGCTGGCAGAATTTTGATTTTTTGCGCCTGGCCTGCGGAAAACTGACGAGCTTGCTGTAACGAGGCATGGCACCCAGGCATGGGAGAAACCGAAAGCAGAGAGCCGCAGAGAACACGGAGCTCACAGATAAAAATCAGCATGTTACAACTTGTTTGTGACTCACTCGGCGAGTGGACTGGCAAACATGGGCAACGCCATGATTTCTCCGTGTGAACTGAGGTTTTTAGGTTCATGAAACATTGATCAAGGAAAGCAGGAAATGAGCGAACACAGGCAACGGCTGTCGACGGAAGAACGACAGGAAGAAATCATCAAGGCTGCGGTGGAACTTGCCGGTGAGCAGGGGGTGGACAGTGTGACCACGCAGGACATGGCAAACGCCGTGGGCATCACGCAGGGCGCAATTTTCCGCCATTTCCCCACCAAGGACATGATCTGGCTGGCGGTCATTCACTGGGTGCGTGGGCGGCTGATGAGCGTGGTGGACATGGCGGCGGATCAGGGCAGCGACCCGCTCGATTCCCTGGAGAAGATGTTTTTTGCGCACCTGGGCTTCGTCGACAAGGTGCCTGCGATCCCGAAGCTGATATTTACCGATCAACTGTTGAAAAAAAACCCCAAGATCAGGGAACTGATTCGCAGCATCCTGGCGGATTACGAGGCCAAGGTGACCGGCCTTCTTGCCCGGTCCAAGGCGCAAAACCTGGTCCGCCCGGACCTGGACGAGCACGCCGCCGCCGTCATGTTTACCGGTATCATCCAGGGCCTGGTAATGCGGGTTTCCATCATAGAGGCACGAAAATCACTGCTTGCCGAGGGAAAGCTGGTATTTCCCATTTTTCTTCACGGCATTGGCGGCGTGCGGGCAAACAGTGCAAGGCAGGACTAGGCCTATGACATAAACCCCTCAATCCGTATCACGCCAGAATTGAGGGGACGGCATTTTTTTCAAGTAACCATGGGGAATAACCTTCCCCAATTCGGAGCTACCCATGCAAGACCTGCAAGAAACCTGGATCGCCATAAAACTCGGCGGGATGATCATCCTGCCTTTGTCGCTGCTGGCGGTCATTGCCCTCGCCATCATGCTGGAGAAGGCATACATCTACTGGCGCTTTGCCCGGCTGCCGCTTAACCTGCTCAAGCTGGTCGAGACTTACGGCTTTGCCTGGGATGAGCTGGAGAAGCGGCTTTACGGGCTGCATGAACAACATTATTTCAGGCGCTTTTTCGAGGTGGTGATCGCCAACCGGCAGCGTCCGGCATGGTGGACCGAATCCCGTGCGGCGGACGAAGCCCAGCTGATCGAAACCGCCCTGGCCCGCCGCTTGTGGGTGCTGGAAACCATCGTCACCGCCGCGCCCCTGCTCGGGCTGATGGGCACCATCGGCGGCATGATGGATGCCTTCAAGATCATCGGCGGCAGCGGCATTGTGAACCCCACCGGGGTGACCGGCGGCGTGGCCCAGGCCTTGATCGCAACCGCCATCGGCCTGCTGATCGCGCTGGTTGCCCTGTTCGGCTTCAATTACTTCTCGCGCGTGCAATCCCAGACCATGGACGAAATGGAGCGCCTCGGCACGCGCCTGATCGATCACATCCGCCTGGACCAGGGTAACGCCCATGAAGCTGCGTAAATCCAGGACATATCGCAAGGGGCGCATCGAAATCATCCCGATGATCGACGTGATGTTCTTCCTGCTGGCGACCTTCATGCTGTCCTCGCTGGCGATGCAGAATCTTGACTCGCTACAGGTGAACCTGCCGCAGGGAAAAG